>JBKHBA010000044.1:0-12396 GCA_046542595.1 Bacteroidales bacterium
CTGATGTTATGAAATTCATAGTCTCGGCAGGTGTTGCTGACTGGGATTGAATAGCATCTGACTGGAAAAGGATGATATGGCCTTGCTGAAATTATTCATTAATTAAAAATATAAGCTGTTTCTGAATTTTATTAAATCATTATAATATGACTATTCCTGTACTTATCATTCTGACAGTTACAGGCCTGGTACTTCTTAAACTTGGTGCCGGGTGGTTTGTTGACGGCATCGCAAACCTTGCCAGGAAATACGGTATATCTCCACTAACAATTGGCATAACAATAGTTGCTTTCGGAACATCGGCACCGGAGCTGGTTGTTAACACCCTGGCCGCTGCAGGTGGCAATCATGATATAATAACAGGTAATATCATCGGAAGCAATATCTTTAATCTCTTCCTTATCCTGAGTGTTATTGGAATCATAACACCTCTCTCCCTTCAATCTGATACAGCATGGAGGAAAATACCATTTTCATTTATAATAATAATTATTCTGTTCTTCCTGTCAGTCAGCTCGCTGATAAACCCTGTCTCATTCAACCGCAGCTTTAATTTTGATATTACTGTGCTTGCAGCAGGTACACTGATCCTTTTGCTTGCCATGTACACAGGGAAAAAAAGACAGATTGACAGATGGGAAGCTTTTATCCTCCTGGCCGGATACATTGCATACATGATCTATTTGTTAACCAGGTAAGATAGCGCACTTAAGCAAATGTCCAGGCGTACAGGCTCATGGCATATTTCTCCCTTTTCTTTGGCATATAATAGTAGTTATACCTGAGGATAGTGTTTACCGGTATATTATGCGGGCAGGCAGACTCGCATTTATCGCATCCTATGCGGCAGTTTGAAAAGCCCGCCACCCCCCGGTGCCGGTTAATTTTATTTCGTAAATAGTGGTCTTTAAAGACCCTGCTTGCTCCCAACAATAATGCAGTATTGCCTCCTGCGGCGCAGCAGGCGGATATTGAGTCTTACGTTGATAGTGTAGTACAGTTTAAGCAGGCTGTCGCTGAGAAAATGGTCCTTCTTCATAGTTTTAAGCCAGCTTCTGTAATTGCTGAAGCTCTGAATCACCTGTCCGGTGATATCCGAAAAACTGTGTATATGAAGGCTGGCTTTAGGAAGCTCCTCTTCATAGCTGTCTTTTGTCCAGTGATTTAAATTCATCCTGCTCTTCCAGTACTTTCCCAGGAAAGTCCGCCTCCTGGGTGTGGTCAGTATATCAGCTATAAGGTAGGTACCCCCTGGCTTAAGCACCCTTGCTATCTCCCTGAAGAAAGCGGGCTTGTCAGGATAGTGGAAGGCGCTTTCAATATTTATTATATAATCCATTGAATTACTCTCAATAGTAGACAGCTCCTGGGCATCATCAATATGAAACCTTATGTTCCCGCTCCCGTTATTGCTTGTCTGCATCCTTGCAATCTCAATATTGGAAGAGTTAAGGTCAACCGCCGTCAGGGATCCGGGGGAATATTTGTTAAAAATATAATGAGCCTGTATGCCATTGCCGCATCCTATCTCCAGTATATTCATGCCCTTCACCGGACCAAGAAGCGACATGCAGTGATCTGTAAGGTTCTTCTGCGCATCAAAAAAACTCTCTCCCTCATTAACATGGAAGGGGTAATGCAACATTGTATATTCGTCATTAAGCCGTGCCAGTGCATCATTCATCGATTTATAGTAATTATCGGTTGATACAGCGGATTTAATATGTGAAAACACTTTTACAGAAAAAAACATTTTATATACCCCTTATTTATTTACCCCTGCCGGTATTACCATTAGCGGCAAATAGAATTATTACTGGCCGCTAAGATATTAATTATTTATTACTTAAAAAGATCATCGCTTAATACCTTTATTTTTTTCACCTCTTCCCTCAGACGACCTTGCAGGGTTAATGCCCGGTTCATAGCTTCACCCTGTATGGTGATAATTCCATGATTAGTGACCCGGCAGCCGGCAGCGGGCAAACAAACCTGGTAATCAGCCGGAGGCAATATTTGTATAATATTATTTATTATTTTTGGTACACTCTAAAACCACTAAAAAGTAAACAATAATGGACAAAAACACACAAAAGAGTGCACCGGCAGGAGCCGTTTACGGTATGGGCTTTATAGGTGCGGCCATATATTTTATTTCTGCCGCCACAGGCTTCTGGGCAGGAGTACTGGGTTTTCTGAAAGCCATAGTATGGCCGGTATTTATGGTTTACGAAGCCTTTAAATACATGCTGGGATAAGATAAGCAGTAATCAATAATTCTAACAGGACTCCTGGCGGACAAACAGGCTCAGTAAGATAAAAAAACATATTATCTTAATAAGGTAAAGGCGGATTTTTGTAAATTTGCAGCGTTTTCCACGCCTCTTTAGCTCAGCTGGCAGAGCAGCTCATTCGTAATGAGCAGGTCGCGGGTTCGAGTCCCGTGAGAGGCTCAGATTATCGAACTTTTCCCCTTCTGAACGGTTATATTATTATACGGTTGAACACCTTATGGCCGTTTGTAAGACAGTACTTTAATTATGAAAATACTCCTGACGGGTGCCACAGGGTACATTGGCAAGAGGCTGGTGTACAATCTTCTTGAAAAAGGACACGAGCTGATCTGCTGTGTGCGTGATATTGAGCGTGTATCCCTTCCCCGGTCAGTGATAGAAAGAGTGAGCCTGCTGGAGATTGACTTTCTTTCGCCTCCTGAACCTGAAAGTCTCCCGAAAGATATTGACGGTGCATATTACCTCATTCATTCCATGTCACAGTCAATAAAAGACTTTGGCAGCCTGGAGGCCAGAGCCGCCGAAAATTTCAGGGATTATATGAACCTGACCGGTGTAAAGCATGTTATTTATCTCAGCGGCATAGTAAACAGCAGCAAGCTGTCAAAACATCTTGATTCAAGAAAAAATGTAGAAGAAATAATTTTTTCGGGCAATTATAACACAACGGTGCTGAGGGCAGGAATTATTGTGGGATCGGGAAGTGCTTCCTTTGAGATCATCAGGGACCTTGTTGAAAAGCTGCCCTTTATGCTGGCGCCAAGATGGGTGATGACAAAAACACAACCGATAGCAGTGAGGAATGTATTGTCATTCCTTGCCAGCGTGTTGTTCTGTGAAGAATGTTACGGCAGGGGCTATGATATTGGTGGTCCGGATATACTGACCTACCGGGATATGCTGATCAAATATGCAAAGGTCAGGAAACTCAAAAGATTTATTGTCCCGCTGCCTATAATGACCCCAAAGTTATCATCTTACTGGCTATTCTTTGTCACCTCGGTCTCTTTCAAGCTTGCTGCCAACCTTGTTGACAGTATGAAAATAGAGGTTATTGGCAATCCCAATGATCTGGCCGGAAAATTCGGTATTGAGCTGATACCCTATGAGGAAGCTATAACCCTGGCCTTCGCCAGGATTGAACAGAATGATGTTATGTCAACCTGGAAGGATTCAATGATCAGCGGCAGGATAAAAAAGGAGTTGTATGAGTTTGTTCAGGTGCCGCAATATGGTGTGTACAGGGATATCAGGGAGGAGCCCGTAAGTGATACCGGGGCCGTGGGAGAGAGGATATGGTCAATAGGAGGAGAGACAGGATGGTATTATGCCACATGGATATGGAATATACGAGGTTTTCTTGACAGGCTGAGCGGGGGTGTTGGAATAAGGCGCGGCCGTACCAGCCTCAATGAGATATATCCGGGTGATGCCCTGGATTTCTGGAGGGTCCTGCTGGCAGATAAAGACAGCAAAAGACTATTATTATATGCCGAGATGAAGCTTCCGGGTGAGGCATGGCTTGAATTTTCCATTGAAGATGATAAGGTTCTGAGGCAGGTGGCCACCTACAGGCCAACAGGAGTATTCGGACGCCTCTACTGGTTTATGCTGATGCCCTTCCACTATTTTATTTTCAGGGGGATGGCACGCAGAATAGCACGCGAAAAAATGACATTGAGGCCTGCATAAACAATTAATACAGGTACCTGTGACAATCAGTGCATGCATATTCCTTCCACACCTCTCCCAGGTCAACAGGGTGTACAAACTCAAGTGACTCATTGGAAAGAGCAACCTGCAGGCTGTCAGGTGTTCCCTGTGACTGTATGGTATGGCACAGATTGCAATCGCGTGAGATCACCCTGCCATCGCTGCTCTGGTGATTACCGTTATGGCACCTGAAGCATCCGTTAAACTCCACATGACCTACATGATTGGGGTAAACATCCCAGCTGGCTTTCATTTCAGGGAAAATATTCCTTTGAAAGCCCTTTTTAAAACCTTCGACAGCCCTGCTGATAAGTTCCGGCTTTTCACCGGCCAGCTCCGGGTAATTCTCATTATAAAACTGAGGCACCCTCTTTTCTATCTGCATCATGGCAGTGTCAAATGTTTCATAAGCGGTGTTAAACACATCCATAGCCAGGTATTTCACATCAGGCAGTTCGGAAGGTATATCACCTGCAGCTATCAGGAGGTCTGTAAATTCCTGGGGGGGAAGATAATGATGTGATGGCCTGTTATGGCAGTCTATACAATCCATCAGCCTCATCTCAAGGCTGTCGCGGGCTGCGGCATCAAGACTTTCACTGATGTCTTCATAAATAACAGTGTCACCGCTTGCTTCATTAATATACCGCACCCAGGGAATAAATTCCCTGTCATGCGTTGAGGCTATATAATCAATATTAACATCAGGATTGATATGCCAGTGAATACCTTCACTCAACCCCCTGGTGCTATGGTCAGGACCCGTCTTCATCTTAAGCTGTATATTCCATTCCGTATTGCCGGCATCAGCAAGGTAATGCTTCTCATTATGCAGGCGTGAGGAGTAAAAATTACCGGGCCAGTGACACCTTTCACATGTCTCGCGTGCCGGTCGCAGGTTCTCCACAGGGGTGGGAATGGGCCGGGGATACTTATCCGTCAGTACCGCATACACCTGGTACACTCCTGACAGCTTACTGCGTACAAACCACTCTGCACCCGGACCTATATGACATTCCACACAGGCTACCCTTGAATGTGGCGATTCCTGGTAAGCCACATATTCTGGTTTCATCACCTTATGACATAAAAGGCCACAAAATTCATTTGACTCGGTATAGTGAAAAGCCTCATAACTACCTATGCCAGTAAGGAATAGAAATACAAGGGTCACAAATGCAAAAATGGCTACAGCATTCCAGTGCTTCTTATTATTGAGATCAATAATAATACCCCTGGATGCTTCACTGCTGCTCATGCGCTTTTCCTTCTTCTTCCTGCGCAGCAGTCCCACCGGTATAAGTATAAGCCCTATTATCAGGAAAACAGGAAGGACTATATAAATAAAAAGTCCTATATAAGACCCTCCAAAGTCAAATACAGACATAGCAATAATAAAGAAAATTATAAGGGAAAGGCTTAATCCCGCCAGGATGCTCCCTATCAGTGTAAGAGTGTTATAAAATGAACGTGGAAGTTTCATTTGCCCTGTGGTTTTTTTAAATGAAGAATATTTTTGTTTTCCCTTCAATATATGCATAATTCGCCAGATACTGCTATTATATGATAATTATAATGCCTGGTTCCGTTGATAATATATAAATTAAAATTCTCTCTCCCCTTCAAAATGGCCTGCTGCTAAAAAAAGCAGTCACGACCTTATGACTGCTTCCTGAAAACAAAAGAGGCTGCCCTTTTGAGACAGCCACTTTGTAAGTTTATTTTAGCTTGTTTCTCCTGCTCTATTCCATCTCCTCATTTGTCTCCTCAAGTTCTTTGCTTATGTCCTTCATACTCTTCTCCACATCATCTTCATATTGTTTCATGGTTTGCTCAAACTCAGTACCAAAGTCGTCCATAAACCTCTTTGCTGTTTTTTTAGCAAAGAAGCCTACAATAAGGAATATCACCAGCAGAACGGCAAGAATAATGGTCAGAACCTTTGCTGCTCCTTCCCTGCCTTTAAGTGTTACGGTGAGTGCATGGTAAAGCATAAACAGGCCATAAAGGTTAATAAGAAAGCCTATCAGAGAACCTACCCCGCCACCGATAAAACCAAAAAGGGCTGTAATGGGCATCAGTACCATCAGTGAGGCTGTCACCCTGGCATTGGCCTCATAATCAGTTGAGCCACCACAGATAGCCGAAATAATAAGCACTATCACAGCTCCTATGAACAAGCCGATCAATGCACCGATAATAGCCCAGATAAATGCCATTATCCCTACAGCGCCCCCAAACATGCCTCCTGCAGCACCACCTATCTTAAGGAGGCTCCAGATAAATGTAAAAATACCGGCAATGGCCCCGTAAAGCAGAGCTTTAACGATAGGAGGACCAAAACCTCCTTCCACAGGCATCTCTGCAAAATAAGTTTTTGGTTTGCTAAGGGAATCAATAGAGTCTTTAACAAACTGGTTGAAGTTGAACGATTCACTACTCATGATAATAGGTTTTTGGTTATCAATAAATATTCAAGAACATTCATTTAGGATTTACTAAAGTACAAAAATTTATATTTATTAATATTAATTTACAAACTATTTATCATAATTGTATATTTCATTTACAACCGGCATTGTGCATGACAGTGCGGGAGCACTTGCACCTCCATGTTCCGGCACCTCTCAGTCAGCATTTGCTACTTCCCACAGATTCAGGAAGCCAAGCCTGATAATATCAAGCATTTTATCCCAGTTAACAAATTCAACATGGTCATTGGGTGTATGATAATCAGGGTGCATGGCTGCCATAAAAGCTATAATTGGTACTCCGCTGGCAGTAAAGGCAGTATAATCGCTTCCTCCCCGCGGATTTTCCTGTGCCCTGTAATTATAATTCATCTTCAGACCATAGTCTTCAACATTTGTCTGGCACATCTCAAGTATCCCGGGATAATTACTGTTATATGTTACTCCCACATCCAGTCCTTCTTTATCATCTTCGCTGTCACGGGCAATCATATCAAAGTTGATATAGAATTTACAGTTATCCATATTACTGACAACCGGGTTCCTGGAAAAATATTCTGATCCCAGCAATCCTTTTTCTTCTCCTGTCCATCCGCAGAAAAGAACTGTACGTTCAGGTTGTACACCGGTGGCAGCAAAAGCCCCGGCAATTGTCATTACCCCCACGGTTCCGGATGCATTATCATCTGCCCCGTTCCATATACGGCCGCCTGACATTCCCATATGATCCATATGTGCCCCTATAACCACAAACTCATCTTTCCTTTTTCCTTCAATCATTGCAACAACATTGCGCACATTCACCCTTCTCTTCTTTACTTCTGCCTTTAAAGTCACCCTGGTATCGCGTATGTCAACAGGCTTGAACTTCTTTAAACCCTCTGCAGCATCCCTGGCGTATTCCCTGAGATCAATATTACTGCCGGATAAAGCCGCCGCAGCAATCTTATGACCTCCTGAAACAGTTATTACCTGGGGCGCTGATCCTGCGTCATCCAGTCTCAAACGGGCAAAATCAGGATTCCTGCTCGACTCGTTTGGTGACATTTGCATATCATCAATAAACTCACCCGTTATCCTTCCGATATCAACATCAAGATTAATATCAATAACAGCCAGCGCCCCCATCTCCCGGAGTGCATAATCTTTATTCCTGATAAGTGTATAAGCAGCCATCCTGTCTTCCATGAACTTCCTGTACATGACTGAATTCTCATCAGATTGTCCGGGCAGACCATAAAGACGGATAGCGATCTTCCCTTCAAGGTCAGCTCCTGAAAGCTCATTGATCCCGAATTCGTCACTCTGTATACCATAGCCTACAAAAACCAGCTCACCGGAAACAGTGCTTGATGAAGAAGCACGCAGTGTATAGTCAACATTTTCCTGGAACATAAACTCCCTGTCACCCTTGCTTATCCCCAGGTCCGACTCACCACCGGGCAATGTCTCCAGTAAAGTGAAGTTCTGAAAATATGTCCTTTCTGGTTGGACAACACCTCCACGTGCCATCATTCTGCGCGAGGGCCGGCCCATATCACCTCCCCCGGGTACTCCTGAAAATTTTAACATGCTTGCGATATAATCACTGGCCAGGTACATCCCCCTGGTGCCTGTCTCCCTGCCTTCAGTCCAATCAGAAGCCAGGAAAGACAACTGTGACTCTATAGCATCCATCGTTATAAACTCCAGCCCTTTCTCCTGCGGTGTTTTCTGTGCAAGGAGTCCCCCCGACAAAAATAATGCGCCAAGGATCAAAACAATAATTCGATATTTCATAGGTTTGATTTTTTTTTGATGTAAATAAAATAATAAATTAATACTCACTTAGTATATAGGAAGATCTATTCGGTTAATACTGACTTCACGACTTTTTTTATATCTGAACATGAGTCAAATCTATAAATAATTCATCTGAATAATCTCCTTGCCTATTGTTAATTAAGGAAATTTAACTTTATAATTACTCACAATGAGTATTATAATTTTTTATATGTATTTTTATAAATATATCCGAATCCTTATTATGACAAAACAATCTGTAATATTTATTGCCTTACTCCTTCTCCTTTCCGGCTGCGGTGCATCAAGGATAAGCTTCGATGTTGTGGCCCCAGCAGTAAGGACTGTTCCGGCAGAGATCAAAACAGTCAGCATTGTCAACCGGTCACTGCCGGCAAACCCCGGGGCAAACATGCTGGAAGGTTTGCTTACAGGGGAAGGACTAAGCCAGGATACCCTTGCCAGCACCTTTGTGCTGAGGGGGCTTGATGAAAATCTGAAGGGCTCAGGAAGGTTTAATATTATTAAGACCAATGAAAAGATGGCCGGCTCCGGCATAGGCACACTTCTTCCGGATGCACTGCCATGGAATGAGGTGGAGGAAATATGTGGCAGGTACGGATCAGATGCTATTATTGCCCTGGAATCATATGATTCCGACTTTATAGTCACAGGTGCATCAGGCGGTAACAGATTACTTGATATTCATGCATCCGGACTGATAACAGTGAATTGCGGTTTCAGGCTGTATTACCCGGCAGAAAGAAGGATAATAGACGAATATATGTTCAGGCATCAGATGGAATGGGGTGGCGGTGGCCTTGCAGTTATAGCCGCTGCAGATGCTATTATCAATAAGAAAAAATCAATAGAAAGAGCAAGCCTTGAAGCAGGCCATATGTACGGGAACAGGCTCACACCCGACTGGGTTTACGTCAGCCGGGATTATTTTAAAAAGGGAGGTGGTAATCATGACCTTGCTGAAGGAGCCCGAATGATGCAGCTTAACGACTGGGATATGGCCATATCAGCACTGGAAAGAGCCATGGAATCGGATAAAAGAAAAGTACGCGGCCGTGCCGCTCATAACCTGGCAGTGATATATGAGATTCTTGGCGACCTGTATAAAGCCAAAGAATGGACCACTGTTGCCTGGGGACGGTATAAAGAAAAAAAATCAAGGGATTACGGGTATATCCTTACCCGGAGAATACAGGAAATGGAGCTGCTGGACTACCAGATGGGCAAATAATAAAAAATGCTGCACGGCACTTGTATTATAAAAAATAATATATAGATTTGTTCCGATGAAAAGATCAACAGTACATACATGGTGGTGGCACAGATACGATAAGTACGCTGTGAACCAGGCCGTTATGTAAGCATTATAAACTATTACAATAAAAAAGGCACGCTGGACACAGCGTGCCTTTTTTATGTTTAAGCCATAATTAATTGAAACTATAAACCAAAAAAGAAAATGAAAAAAACGAAAAAATTCCTTTTACCCGAAAACGAGATGCCTTCAAGATGGTATAATATAATGGCTGATATGCCTAACAAGCCTTTGCCCCCTCTCCATCCGGGTACCAAGGAGCCAATAAAACCAGAAGACCTGGCAGCACTTTTCCCCATGGCTCTTATCGAGCAGGAAGCATCATCAGAAAAGTATATTGATATACCGGGTGAGGTAATGGACCTGTACAGAAGCTACAGGCCAAGCCCTGTTTTCAGGGCTTATGAGCTGGAAAAAGCCATAGGTACAAAATGTAAGATATATTATAAATACGAAGGAGGCAACTATGCCGGTTCACATAAGGCTAACACGGCCATTGCCCAGGCCTACTATAATAAGGCCGAAGGGGTAAAAAAGATGACCACGGAAACAGGTGCCGGACAGTGGGGTTCTGCCCTGAGCTTTGCATGCCAGCATTTTGGCATAGAGCTGGAGGTGTTTATGGTAAAGATCAGTTATGAGCAAAAACCTTACAGGAAACTGATGATGAACACCTATGATGCTACGGTCGTTCCCTCCCCCAGCCAGCTCACCGATGCAGGTAAAAGTATCCTGGCGGAGAACCCTGATTCGCCGGGCAGCCTGGGCATTGCGATATCCGAGGCCATTGAGAGGGCAGCCAAGGATCCCGCAATAAAATATTCACTGGGATCAGTTCTTAACCACGTGTTGCTGCACCAGACGATAATAGGAGAGGAAGCTCTGCTCCAGATGGAAATGGCAGGGGACTACCCTGACACGGTAATCGGCTGTTTTGGTGGCGGATCCAACTTTGCCGGGTTATCTTTCCCCTTTATCAGGGAAAACCTGCTTAAGGGTAAAAAGACAAGGGCCATAGCTATAGAGCCCGCCTCATGCCCCAAGCTTACCCGGGGTAAATATATGTATGACTTCGGGGATTCCGTCGGTATGACGCCACTGCTGGCTATGTATACCCTGGGACATAATTTTGTGCCCGCAAAAATACATGCAGGCGGTCTGAGGTATCATGGGGCAGGAGTAATTGTAAGCCAGCTTCTTAAAGACAACCTTATTGAAGCACAGTCAAAACTGCAGAAAGACTGCTTCCGCAATGGCGTAACCTTTGCCAGGGCCGAAGGTATTATACCTGCTCCTGAAGCAACATATGCCATTACAGGTGCTATTGATGAGGCACGCAGATGTGATGAGGCCGGTACACCACAGACAATACTGTTTAACCTCTCAGGTCATGGTCACCTCGACCTGAGTGCTTATGATAAATACTTCTCTGATGACCTGGAAGATCATGCCCTGAGTGATGAGGACATAGATGCCAGCATAGCAAAAATAGCCGGCCAGCAGGTGTAGCAATAATAACAAAAGCGTAATTAAGGCAAACAGCTCTTTCCAGCCCTTATCCTCCATTCAAAAATTTTAGGTTCGTAACGGAGTCAGGATAAAAGAAAGAAAGCAGGCTGCTACCAGGGGAGACCACCACCGGGTGCTCTCCCCTTTTTCTATTCAAACAGCTGCACATTACCCCCGGTATGAATGAATAATACTTTAGAATCCGGCCCTATCAATCCTTTCCGGACATAATCTGTCAGACCGGCAGCTGCCTTGCCGGTATATACCTGGTCAAGAAATATACCCTCATACTGAACAAAGTCCCTTATCGCTTCAAGGCATCCAGGTGTGACAATGCGGTAGCCCTCACCCAGGTAACTGTCTTCAACATGGATAAGTGAGCTCACAGATTGTTCATCATACTCATATCCAACAAGGTCCAGGCTGTCCTTTGTTATTTCAAACACCTTCTTCTCCTGCTCAGCTTTATTTCTTGACACGGCCATACCCACTATACGTCCCTTCCATCCGCTGATCACCTGTCCGGCTACCAGTCCGGCCTGTGAGCCTGCAGACCCGGAAGCCAGTATTATAGTTTCAAAATTCATGCTCTTTCCTTCCATATACTCCAGGATTTCAGCCATAGCTTTTATATACCCCAGGGAACCCCTTGCCACGGAACCTCCAACAGGCATAAAATATGGCTGCCTGCCCCTGTCTTTCAGTTCCAGGGTAATCCTGTTAACCTCCTCAACTATCTCATGCCTGTCAGTACTGTCAATAAACCTGATATTCGCCCCTGCCAGCCTGTCGAGCAACAGGTTGGCAGTATCCCTGTCAGGTTTGCCACCTGCAAGAACAAGGTAAACATCCAGCCCGTTTACCTTTCCAGCGGTGGCTGTCATCCTGCACCAGTTAGACTGCACTGCCCCGAAAGTTATCAGTGAGTCATAGCCTGTGGCAATGGCATCACTTACCAGGTAATCCAGTTTCCTTGTTTTATTCCCCCCGAAAGCAAAACCGGTAAGATCATCCCTTTTGCAATAAATATCGGTTGCCAGCCTTCCGCTCATATTATTAAGCCTGTGTATGGGTGTAGGCAATAAGGACATTTCGAGTTTGGGAATATCTTCCAGTTTTTTATTGATCAATTCTGATTTTCTCACTTTATACTGTCTTTTTTGTTAATGTCAATTATCCGGCAAGTTACAATAAAATATTATTTATATTTATGACCATCTAAGGTGAAAAACAGCAAATTTCATCCTTAAATATTAAGCCGTTAAATCCTATAAACTACAAAAACCATGAA
>JBKHBA010000045.1:0-12367 GCA_046542595.1 Bacteroidales bacterium
CCATACAGGATTCTCCCCGGTGCTGTGTCCACCGTCTCCAAAGTCCCACAGGCATGAATCATAATTATGTGAGAGGTTTTCAAAATACACGGTCAGGGGCACGCAACCCTCTTCTTTATCAGGCTTAAAATCTGCCTCAGGTGCCGGGGGGATCTTAGCCTCCGCCTTGAGGATGCTGTCTGCTGAAATTTTCTGAATTCCGGTATCTCCCTTTACCTTCTTTTTGTCCTCCTGGCTGTCAGCATCCGGTTTTACAACTTCTTGCTGCTCTGTTTCGGCAACTGGTTCTTCTTCTGTTGCTACTGCGCCCTCCACTGTACCTGTCTCTTTGTCTCCGGGAACACTATTTTCATGTGCTTTATCATCAGTCTCAACTTCAACGGATTGAGGCTCATTAAAAATATTTATAATAATGTCTTCAACCGGCTTTTCAGGGTTGCTGCCACCGCCTGTAAGCAATGATATGCCAATAGCAGCTGCAGCGATAAGTCCGCCCAGGTAATAAATATTGAATGAGCCGGGATTAAAACGCATGAACTCCCTGAAGCGCAGCTTTCCTGACAGGGAAGACCACAGTCCCTTGCGGACAGGATATTCCCTGTTGCCGAGCTTTGCACTGTACAATTCTTCAATGCTTCCGTATGTCCCCTTATCTTTCAAATCCAATACTTATTTATATGTCTCCAGTTTTTTTCTTATAAAAGACTTAGCTCTTGAATACTGCGACTTGGATGTGTTTACATCTATTTCCAGCATTTTTGCTATCTCTTTATGTTTATAACCTTCAATTGCATAAAGGTTAAAGATCATTTTGTAACCCGGTGGCAACTGATCCAGCACTGTCTGCAATTCACCGGCAGTAAACCTTGAATCAGGGATATTACTTTCTCCTGCTTCATAGGTATATAACTCTTCAATCTCTACATAATGCTTATGCCTGAGATTCTTATGGTAATGTGTGATGGCCGTATTAATAACTATACGTCTCATCCAGCCTATAAAAGAACCCTCACCGCTATAATCCTTAATATTAAGGTATACCTTAAGCAAACTCTCCTGGAGAATATCCTCTGCTTCCGGAACATCTGTGGCATACCTTATACATATACCCATCAGCATGCCCGAGTATTTCTCAAAGAGCAACTTCTGGGAACGCCTGTCATGTTTCAGACATCCCTGTAGTATTTGCTGGTCACTTATCATTACGGAGACCATTTTATAGACTTGGCATTATAAAGAATGGTTGCACAAAATAATAAACTGTTTAAAACAATTAAAGATACAAACAATAATTATCAGGCTGCTAAATGATATATACAGTCATTAATAAAAAAAGTTCCATTTTTATGTACTAAATCATATTTAATTAATAATAAAGCTTATAAATTCGAAGCGGTAAAAAAATTCGATTTCAGTTTTCTTAAAGAAAATAAATTTAACCTTCACTGACATGTTTAACAGATTAATAGCAAACATATTGCCATATTTCCCGAAGAAGTTTGTATGGCTGTTCTCCAAATCTTATGTATCGGGCGAGAGTGTTCATGATGCAATACGGGTTTCAAAGGGGTTCAATGAACAGAATATGCTGGTCACACTGGATGTGCTTGGAGAATTCATAGAGACCCTGGAAGAAGCCGAAGCCAACAAGCAGCAATATCTTGATCTTATTGAGCTTGCCGAGAAAAACAAGATAGAAGGCAATTACTCGGTTAAGCCAACCAGCTTTGGTCTATTAATAGACAAAGAAGCATGTTACGGCCATCTCAGGGATGTGGTTAAGAAGGCTGCTTATTATAATAACTTTGTCCGGATTGATATGGAAGATTCTTCCTGTATTGACCTCGAGATTGAGTTATTCAGGAGGCTGAAGAAAGAATTTCCCGCCAATGTAGGACTTGTTTTCCAGGCTTATATGAAAAGGACACTTGATGATATCAAAGGCCTGATGGACCTTAACACCGAAGAAATACCAGTTAACTACAGGTTATGCAAGGGTATATATGTGGAGCCTGCCGAGATAGCTTTCAAGAAATACGAGGTGGTCAATGAAAATTTCCTTAAGGATCTTGAATACATGTTTGCCAACAAGGTTTATGCTGCTATTGCCACGCACGACAAACCTCTTATCGAGGGATCCTACGAGCTGATAGAAAAATATAAAGTGCCAAAGGATATGTATGAGTTCCAGATGCTCTACGGTGTAACACCCCGCTTAAGGCAGAGTATTGTTGATAAAGGACACAGGATGAGAATATATGTTCCTTTCGGCAAGGAATGGTTCGGTTACTCCACCAGGCGCCTGAAAGAAAACCCCAAAATGGCATCACATATCATCAAGGCCCTTTTCTATAAGGGCTAGACAGGGGACAGAAATTCTCCGGGACCGATCAGAATATCATCAAGGCTGCGTTTGGGCACATGGTGCACACCCTTTTCATCTCTCCAGTACTTTATATCATTATTCTGCAGCTCATCGATAACGACTTCCTCCCCTGGTTTACCCAGGGCTATTAAAAGCAGTATCTCGTATCTTTCCGGTATATTAAGATCCTTTCTCAGTTCCTTCCTCCTGATTGAGCCAATCATACAACCACCCAGACCCTTTTCCACGGCGCCCAGCAATATGCTCTGCGCGGCAATACCATGATCCACACCAAAGGCAGTGCCCAGCTCTTTGTCGCCCAGGATAATAATATATGCTGCCGGCCGTTCTCCTTCCTGCGGTCCGTCCCATCCTTCTAGATATCCGGCCCATATTGCTGAAGGAAACACTCTTTCACAGTCGCCCGGACTGTTAATAATAACAAATTTCAGAGCCTGCTTATTCATTCCTGAGGCTGACAGCCTTGCAAGATCAATCATCTCCAGCAGCTGCTTATCAGTGATCCTCTCATCCTGGCAAAAACGCCTGTAACTCCTGTTCTTCCTTACAAGCTCATGCAAACCCATATTAATACCTTCCGGCAATTATGTCCCAGTCCACTATTTCCCAGAAAGACTTGATATAGTCAGGCCTTTTATTCCTGTAGTCGATATAATAGGCGTGTTCCCACACATCGCAGGTAAGCAGGGGTTTTTGCCCGTCCTGCAAAGGATTCTCAGCATTTGACTTCTGCACTATTGAAAGGCTGCCGTTATTATTCTTAACCAGCCACACCCATCCCGAGCCAAACAATGTGGCACCGGCGGTACTGAATTCTTCTTTGAATTTTTCAAAGGAGCCAAAAGACGTTTTGATAGCCTCTGCCAGCTCACCCTTCGGTTCCCTGCTGCCGTCAGGTGAAAACCCTTCAAAATAGAAGGTATGGTTCCATACCTGGGCGGCATTATTAAAAATACCTCCCTCTGCGTTCTTAATAATTGATTCCAGTCCGGCATCTTCATACTGTGAACCAGAGATCAGTCCGTTGAGCTTGTCAACATAGGTGCTGTGGTGTTTACCATAATGGTATTCTATCGTTTCCTCGCTGATATAAGGCTTAAGCGCATCCTTTTCATAGGGCAGTTTTGGTAATTCGTGCTTCATAACTTTAAATTTTTTATTTATACTACTTCTCAGGCCTGTTATTTAAAGGCCTGTTACATTCCCATAAATATAAGAAATAATCAGCAGACATAAAAAGTAAACCTTTCAGACTGTTTAAGCCTCCGCCCGGTAACACCGCCCTGTTTGTTTTTTCCCGGTTATGACTATCTGAAAACAAAGAAATGAGCCTCTTATCCCGGCAGGGACCGGTCAGTTTGTTTGCCGGTATGGCCATAAGATGCAAACTGTTTAGTGAATGCCGGCAAAAATATCCTCCCTGACAGCAGGTATAACGCCGGCAGCCACGGCTTTCTCATACAGTATCTTTACTGCCGCCCTTCCCCTGTCACCAAGGTTACGGCTGAAATCATTAACATACAGATCGATATGTTTTTGCATGACATCCCTTTCCATGGATGCAGCGTACTTTTTTACAAACCCGTATGATGATAATGGTTTATTATACGCATAATCAATGCTTGCGGCAAGTATTTTATCCAGCTTAACGGCCATATCGGGACCCAGGCTTCTCTTTACGGCTATCCCGCCCAGGGGTATTGGCATTGATGTCAGCTTTTGCCATGCTTCACCAAGGTCGCGTATCTTAACCAGGCCCCTATCGCGGTAGGTGAACCTGTTCTCATGTATCAGCAGTCCGCCTGTTGCCTCCCCTTTTAGCACAATATCTTCAATATCGGAAAAGAGGTACTCTTCTTTCAGTGTAAGGTTTGGATAGATAATGCTCATTAATAAATTGGCCGTTGTGTAAATTCCGGGTATCGCAATTCTTCGGCCAACAAGGTCAGAAGCGGGCATCTTGCTTCCGGCCACCAGGAGGGGACCGTTATTAAAGCCCAGGGCCGAGCCCGCATTAAGCAGTATATAGTCCCGGGATACATAAGCGTAGGCATGATAACTTATCTTGGTTATATCAAGCTCTGCATTGAAGGCATGCCTGTTAAGCTCTTCAACATCTGTAAGTTTACAATCGAAGTCAATTCCACCTGTATCTGTCTTTCCATTGACCATTGCATCAAAAACAAAGGTGTCATTGGGACAGGTTGATATTCCAAGGCTCAGTGTTCTCATAGTATTTTTTTGTATCCCCCGGCAGTTTCAGTACAATTTATTATCATTCCGGCATAACTGACTGCCTCTCTCATTATATTTTATATCCTCTTTCGCGTAGGGGTTAATCCCTGTTCCCGGCATCAAATTATCTTTGCCAGGACACGTCCGACAGCCTTTCCCAACTCCTCCAGGGCCAGGGGCATATCCCATTCAGACCTGTTCCTGGGCCCCACCATGTTTGATACAGACCTTATACCTGCACAGGGTATGCCCTCATTACTGCAAACATAATATAAAGCTGCGCCTTCCATAGTTTCAATATCAGCGTCAAAGACCGATACCAGCTCATTACGTTTTTCAGCTGACCCTGTGGCCGTACTCACGGTCACAGCTTTTACCCGCGGCATATCATCAGGCATCATATCTATTATATCCTTTCCCGGGTAATAGCATCCTGAAGGGGTAAACTTATCATCAATACCTTCAATACCTGCCAGATGCAGCGGTATAAACCTGTCGCCGTCAGCCACACCCAGGTCGGCAAAACGGTCTTCTGCCGGCAGAAGGACGGTGCCGGGCGGATAATAATTCCGATAGCTGCCTGCTATACCTATATTAACAATCAGGCGGGGAGTGTTGTTTCGCAGGAGGTAATTCATTATGGCATAGCTTGCTGACACCGGCCCTACCCCTGTTATAAGCTTTTCCACACCTTCGGTTAATCCCGGTGCTGAACCAGTGCTACCGGCCACTATGCCAAGGCATTCCATTTCTTTTTCCGTTGCTGCAGTTATCAATACAATATTGCTCATCCGCCATAATTAATTCATGTGATTATATTTTATTTATTTCATTGGCCACATGGAACTTACCATTAAAAAATAATCATACTCTTAATGTGAAATAATGATGATTTTTTAATGGACGTTTCACAAGTAATGAATAAAGATATTGTTTTTCCGGATAAAAAAGGCAAAATTTGAGGCAAACAAAAATGTGTTGTATCATGGTTTATCTTACCAGAAGGGAAAGGTTCAGTGCCGCTCACAGGATGTTCAGAACCGAGTTCAGCGACAAAAAGAACACCGAGCTGTACGGACAGTGTTCAAACCCGGAATGGCACGGGCATAATTACGAGCTGTATGTTACCATTAAGGGAGAGATTAACAGGGAACTGGGATATGTGATGAACCTTAAAGATCTCAAAAAGATAATCCACCAATATGTTATTGAACCTCTTGACCACAAGAATATCAACACCCAGGTGGCGTTTATGAAGGGCAGGCTTGCATCAACCGAGAATATTGCAATAGCCATATGGGAGGTTCTTGAGCCAAGGATAAAGGAAGAAGGAGTGGAACTTCACTGTATAAAGATTACGGAGACAGAAAATAATTTCATAGAATATTACGGATAAAAACTTAAATAATGGAGATAATAAATAACGGCTCGGGTTTTCACGATGATGGTGGTTATACCAAGGTGGAAAAATGGGACGATAAGAAGACAGCGAATATGGCGGAGCTGTACCGCGGTATATTGGAAAACATAGGAGAAGATACGCAGAGGGAGGGACTGAGGGATACTCCCAAAAGGGTAGCCAAGGCCATGCAGTTTTTAACCCAGGGTTATAATCATGACCCGCATGAGATACTAAAAAGCGCCATGTTCAGAGAGGATTACCGTCAGATGGTGATAGTTAAGGATATAGAAATGTTTTCCCTCTGTGAGCATCATATGCTTCCTTTTTTTGGCAAGGCTCATGTAGCATACATACCGGATAAATATATCACCGGTCTTAGCAAGCTTGCAAGGGTTACCGAAGCTTATGCACGGCGTCTGCAGGTGCAGGAAAGGCTGACCACTGAAATAAGGGACTGTATACAGGAAACACTGAACCCGCTGGGTGTGGCCGTTGTCATTGAAGCGCAACATATGTGTATGCAGATAAGAGGTGTACAAAAGCAGCATTCGGTTACAACAACCTCTTCTTTCACCGGCTGCTTCCTTGAACATATACAGACACGTGAGGAATTTATTCATTTAATAGGACAAAATTTACATTAGTATGAAGGCATTTGTATTCCCCGGACAGGGAGCACAGTTCAGTGGTATGGGAAAAGACCTGTATGAGTCTAAGGATATATGCAGGGAGATGTTTGAGAAGGGAAACGAGATACTTGGTTTCAGGATAACTGATATACTTTTCGATGGTACTGATGATGATCTTAAGCAGACAAAGGTAACACAGCCTGCCATATTCCTTCATTCAACAATACTGGCCGAGGCCCTGGGCAGCGGCTTTGCCCCGGATATGGTTGCAGGCCATTCGCTGGGTGAGTTTTCAGCCCTTGTTGCGAACCGCTCCCTTTCTTTTGAAGACGGACTGGAGCTTGTCTTTAAAAGAGCGCT
The DNA here is from genome assembly GCA_046542595.1 of Bacteroidales bacterium. Classification (GTDB taxonomy): domain Bacteria; phylum Bacteroidota; class Bacteroidia; order Bacteroidales; family VadinHA17; genus UBA9300. The sequence continues at coordinate 7,013 of JBKHBA010000045.1, forward strand.
TGCCATGCAGAAAGCCTGCGAAGCAAGGCCATCATCCATGGCAGCCATAATAGGACTGGATGATGCCATAGTGGAAAAAACATGTGAGATGATTGATGATATTGTTGTTCCGGCCAATTATAACAGCCCGGGACAGGTAGTTATTTCAGGTACTGACAGTGGCATTGACAGGGCTATTGAAATACTGAAAGAAAAAGGTGCCCGCAGGGCCGTTAAGCTGGCCGTGGGTGGGGCCTTCCATTCGCCGCTGATGGAGCCTGCCAGGCTGGAGCTGGAACAGGCTATTAACGAGACAGAGTTTGCCAGACCCATATGCCCTGTTTACCAGAATGTGTCGGCCAGACCTGTGGATGATCCCATAGAAATAAAAGCCAACCTTATTGCCCAGCTCACTTCACCGGTATTATGGACACAGTCGGTGCTGAACATGATAAAAGACGGGGCTGATCATTTTACAGAAGTGGGCCCCGGCAATGTGCTGCAGGGACTGATAAAGAAAGCAGACAGGAAGGTTGAGGTTAAATCAGCAAACAGCCTTGTCTAGGTGATATATCCTTCTCCTTCCGCTTCAGCTTCTCCATCCCCTGCCTCTCCTTTACCTGGCTTGATGATAACACCTTTCTGTATGCGGCCATCTATCATTATACCCAGAGGCTTGCTGAACCTTACATGACGTATATATTCATCCTGGTATACATGCTCCGTGTTATCCAGGAAGTCAACATCATAATAACCCTCATTAATAAAGGGGTTAATAGTAAAATACCCTACCCTGAAAGAGGTGATATTCTGAAAGAAGTGTGTACCCTGGCTGGGGTCTATCCGGTAATCAGGAAGTCCTGATTCAACTATAACCCTTGCCTGTGATATCTGCGGCCATTTGATGGGTATGCCTAACCAGGGGTCTGTTGAACCCCAGCGGCCGGGACCCACCAGTACATAATTCTTCAGACTCTTTACAAAATCATTATTGAGCTTTTCAAGCAGCACCGCTATCTTCTCATTATTGCTGGCCCTGAATGACTCCGGTTTAACATATATAAGGTCATAAATACCCTTTATAACCCCGTTCCCAAGGGCTGAATCAGACATAATAATTGTATCCTCCTTTTTAACATCTGTAATATTTATTTTCTGCGTCTGGTCGCCTTCCACAATAGGTCTTATCTGCAGAAAATTAAAGATATTAGGCAGACGGGCTTCTGTCTCAAGGTTAGCCGCAAACTCAATCTCTATAGGGTTGCCCATTTCTTTCTGTCCAAGCTCCAGCAGGAACTGCAGCACCTCAGCCAGGGGAAAAGAGCTGTGTTTGAGTATATTGTCAAATGTTATTATACGCTTACCTTTATGTATTATACCCGGCCTTATGACATTATTATGCAGATCATATGTTGAGGCCACCTTTTTTAAAGTACTTTCACTTACCTCATCATTTATTTTAAGCTTCTTGATATTTACCCCGTCATCAACACTCGGAACAAAGCTGTCTGTGTCAAGGTCGAGGGCGTAATACACTTTCTGTGTCTCCTTCAGCGCAGATGCAGGGCTGCTGAGCTGTAATATCTTACCGGGATATTTAGGTGAGAAACGCAGTGATACGCCCCCGTCAACTATCAGCTTACCCAGTCCCATTGCAATATTTGCAATGCCGTCTTCAGCTTTTTCGGAACCTATGGGGTAGAAATTAATTGAACGAGCCACACCCGATAAGGTAGGATAATAAATGCCGCCATGCTTATTGCCGCACACTTCCTGCAGTATAATCCCCATTTTTTCCTCATCTATCACATTGGCTGTGGCTGTCATATAAGCCTTGCTGCCCTTGTAAAAAACGGAAGCATAAACCTCTTTTATTGCATCAGACAGCATTTTCACCATCACAGTGTTATCAGCCACACGTGGTATCATATAGGTGGAATATATGCCTGCAAAAGGCTGGTAATGACTGTCTTCCAGCTTGCTTGATGAGCGCACTGCTATGGGCATCTGGTTGGATACCGCCAGGAAGGCATAAAGATCCTGGTACACCCAGCCCGGCAGTTCGGCCTCCACGAACTTTTTCAGTATCTCATCATCCGGCAGGTCGCTTATTCCCACCTGGTAAAGGTTATTCCTTTCCATGTATTCATCAAACACATCGGTACTCAGCACTACGGTGCGGGGTATGGTTATCAGCAGTCCGGGATATTTATGAAACAGCTTATGTTTTTTTATTATACTGTTGATAAAGGCCAGGCCCCGGGCCTTGCCCCCTATTGACCCTTCACCTATCCTGCTGAATATCTGGTACTGGTCGAAGGTATTACGGTCAAATTTGGCTATCACCCCCCTGCCCTTTCCAAGCCTGAAACTGGATATCGCCACGTATATGAACCTTCTCATATCTTCCATTGACTCAAAGTCGTCCATGCGGATAAACTTAAAAAGCTGTGCCACAGGAAACAATGCCCTTGCATTGAGCCACTTTGAGAAATGGTTACGCTTGGCATGGTAAATTAATGATTTATCAGGCAGTGTCAGCAGTTTATTCTGGAAACTATGCAGGTCGGTAGCAATACCTATGGACTCCATGGTATCGGGATTTCTGAATATGAATGGCCCAAAAGCAAGGTTTTGTATAATAAAGTTCCTCAGCTCAATGGACAGGTTCTGTGAGTATTTATTCAGGAAGCCCACCTCCAGTTCATCGGCTATCTTTTTAGACTCAGCATCTGATGACTGCAGGAGCAATGGCATATTTCTGTCGTCTTTCTTTATTATCCTGCACAGGTCAATGCCTGCATCTGTTTTAAGTACACCGTCTTTTTTATAGGAGATATCAGATATCACTCCCAGCACATTATATTTATACTTTTCATATAATGCCATGGCGTCCTCAAAATTGGTGGCCAGCAGTATTTTAGGCCTGCCTCTCATCTTAAGCATCTTCTGGTGCGGGTTAAGTGCCTCCTGCTGAAAATCCCTTGACTGCTTAAGAATAATTTTGTACAGGTTGGGCAGGTAGGAAGACACATAGCGTATTGAATCTTCCACCAGTATAATAGCCTGTACGCCTACCACATCTATATCATACTCGGCATTCATCCTGTCCTCCAGCAGCTTGATGACAGCCAGCAGCAGGCTGGCCTCGCCCAGCCAGCAGAATATATAATCGACGGCACTGACATCCTCTTTTTGCAGCCTCAGCGACACCTCGCGTGAGAAGTAGGTAAGGGCCACAATAGGTATGGATTCATATTTCTCCTTTATCTTACGGGCTATGGCAAAAACATCCTTTTCCCTGAAATTAAGCATTGATATAACCAGGTCTATCTGCTCTTCCTGAAGTATCTGCATTGCCTCATCCTCACTGTCTGTCTGTATAAAAGAGGGAGGATACCTGAGGTTGAGCGATACATATTCATTGAATATCTGCTCATCTATACGGCCATCCTCTTCAAGCATATAGTTATCGTAATTACTGCAGATAAGCAGAACCTTATGTATGCGTTTTTGCATTAAAAGGTTAAAAGAAGTATCACTGAAGTCATACTTCTGCAATTCCATTATTCCTTCTACTATTGCCATAATTATTTACATTCTGTACATTCTATTACGGATATACGTTTCCTGCCGTCCATCCTAACCACCAGGGGCGATTCAAATTCGATATGTTTAGAGAAGCGCCCGCTGCTGACAGGCTTCTGTCTGTTAAGCCTGTCCCAGTCGATAAACCCGTCACGTGATGCATGGTCTACAGACAGGTATCCCACATTCATTGATGTTACATTATGGAAAAAATGAGATCCCAGTGAAGCATCCAGGGGGAAGTCCGGGAGGCTGACCTCCACAATGACCCCGGCCTGTGATATCTGGGGCCATACCACAGGTATGCCAATAAACCTGTCGCGGGTGCCCCACCTGCCTGGTCCTATCAGTATATATTTTTTCTTCTTTGCCAGCATTTTGTCGTTTATGCTGTCTATCTCTCTTGCCATTTCCTCAGTCTGTGTATTGTCGAATTTACCGGGATCGATATAAATAACATCATAAATATTATCTATCTTGCCGTTACCCATGCTTGTCTCGGATATAAGCAGGCATTTTTCCCTGTCAATCTTTTCCAGGTTAATATTATAACCGGCCCCGCTGCCAACAAGTGGCTTCACCTGCAGCAGGTAAAAACTGGCCATTCCGTTTTTGTCACGCTTAAGGTCAACGGCATACTCTATCTCCACCGGTGTACCGAAGGCTTCCTTCACCACATCAAGCACCGTCGCTATTGTTTCTGCCAGCGGTATATAATTATACCTCAATATATTGGCAAAATTAATAACCCTGGGGCCATAGCTGTCTAATCCGGGCTCAATAGTGTCGTTATCAGGATTATAAACCGAAGCACAGTGTTTGAGGGTTCCATGCCTCTCCGCATCTGCTATCTCCAGTTTTACCAGGCCGGCATTTTCTCCTTCAAGCAGGTTTACCTTCTCCTTCTTCATATCCACCGCATAAAAATACACCTGGGTGTTTTTTGAAAGATCCTTCTGGGAGACTATCTCGAGGTCAGGATAAGCAGGAGAGAACCTGAAGGCTTTCTCCCCTTCCACAACATACTGTCCCAGTCCCACTGCCGCCACGGCAAAGCCCTCTTCAGGCTTCATATGGGCAACAGGGTAAAAATTATATGACTGGGCGGTGCCGCTTATATGGGGATAGAAGGCGTCCTCGAACCTGTTACCGACCACCTCCTGCAGCACTATTGCCATCTTCTCCTGTTCAATCATATAATTAATAGCCTCAAAATATGTGCGGGCACTCTTTGAATATATTGAGGCAAAGACCAGCTTGATAGCATCCATTACTATCTTCAGCCTCACATCAAAGTCAGAGTGGTTATTAGGCAGCAGGAATGTTCCGAATACACCCGAAAAAGGCTGGCTCATGGAATCTTCAAAGAGGCTTGAGGAGCGTACGGCTATGGGCCTGTCCATCAGCTTAAGGAAAGAGCGCAGCTTTTTCTCAAGATTATATGACAGGTTGCTGGACAGGAATTTCCTCTTCAGCTTCTCATAGTCTTTCTCTTTCTTTATTATCCCGCCAAGCTTGTTTGTTTCGATAAAAAGGTCAAACTCATCGGTGCCGATAATAATTGTAACAGGGCTTTTTATATTGATGCCAGGTGTCAGTTTACCCAGTTCGAAGCCGTATATCAGGGTATTGATAAATGCCAGTCCCCTGCCCTTTCCTCCCAGCGAACCGCTGGCAAGGCTTACCACATTTGTTTCATCTATAGCTGCCGAATCCACATAGTTAACAACCTTGCCCTTGTCCAGCTCGCGCCTTCTCTTGGAAATAAGATCAAGCAGGAAGCTCCTT
>JBKHBA010000046.1:0-12351 GCA_046542595.1 Bacteroidales bacterium
ACAAAGATATTACCCAGCCTTCTTTTCAGGTCTTCCATATCGGTGGCAAGGCACAGTATAGCCATAACCTCTGAAGCAGCGGTGATATAAAAACCTGTCTCGCGCGGCACACCCTGAGTTGTTCCCCCGAGTCCGACCACAATATTCCTGAGTGCCCTCTCATTCATGTCCATCACCCTTTTCCACTCTATGGTACGCGGATCAATATCCAGGCTTACGCTTTTCTGCTGCAGGTTATTGTCTATCAGGGCAGCCAGGAGATTATGTGCTTTCTCCACGGCCGAGAGATCTCCGGTAAAATGAAGGTTGATATCTTCCATTGGCACAACCTGGGCATGACCGCCGCCTGCCGCACCGCCCTTAATACCGAACACAGGTCCCAGCGAAGGCTCGCGCAGCACCACTGTTGTCTTTTTGCCTATCCTGTTCATAGCCATGGACAGGCCTATTGATGTTGTTGTTTTACCCTCACCGGCCGGTGTGGGTGTTATAGCCGTAACAAGTATTAATTTTGACTTAGCGACCTTTCTTTCATCAATAAGTTTAAGAGGCATTTTGGCTTTATAATGACCATAAAGCTCCAGTTCATCTTTGTTTACTCCCAGCTTCCCGGCAATTTCTGTTATATGCTTCATTTTAGTAGCCTGGGCAATTGCAATGTCTGATTTCATACTTTTAATATTTTTTATGTTTATTTATCTGATAATCCGCTTATACGCCTTCCACCCATAATAACAGATACAGCTATTTAATTGTTAAAGATTATTTGCTGCATCATTAAGCTCAGGCCCCTAAAGTTATTTAAAAGCATTAATTTAGAAAAAAATATTGAATAAAGATGTTATGAGACATGTTGTAATAACGGGCGGTACAAGAGGAATAGGCCTGGGACTTGTCAGGGAGTTCCTTTTCAGAGGCTGTAATGTTACCTTCTGTGGCACCAGCGACAGTTCGGTATTAACGGCCACAACAGCTCTTGCGGAGCAATGGCCGGCAAAAAGGTTCAGGGCTGTTGTATGTGATGTGTCATTGATGGAAGACCTTGTTAACCTGTGGGATTTCAGTACAAAAATTTTTGGCGGGGTAGATATATGGATTAATAATGCAGGGATAAGCAATCCGCAGTCACCCTTTCATAAACTTGACCACGGCACTTACAGCAGGCTGGTAGACATCAATATCAAAGGTGTGATGAACGGCACCCTGCTTGCCTTTAATAATATGCTCAGGCAGGGGGGCGGCTTTATCTATAATACGGGCGGACTTGGCAGCGACGGCGGGATGGTAAAGGGGATGACTGCTTACGGGACAAGCAAGAGGGCTGTTCAATACTTCACCCTTGCTTTCGCCGGGGAATTAAAAAGTGACAGTCCGGTTAAGCTTGGACTGCTACTGCCGGGGATGGTTGTTACCGACATGCTTCTCGACCCCATCAGGCGGGGAGATGATAACGCCAAAAAATTAAAGAGACTTTATAACCTGCTGGCCGAAGAAGTGGAGACTGTTGTGCCCGTACTGGCTGACAGGATGATAAGCAATGAAAAGAACGGGGCTGTAATATCCTTCTCAAGTCCCTTAAAAATGTTTTCAAGGGTGCCGGGCCGCTTACTGAGCGGCAGGGATATTGTTAAAGAAATAATGGCGCGGAAATAATATCCGCGCCATCATGACAATCAAGTATTTGTCTTCAAAAGAATTATTTATTATCCCACCACACTTTAGTTGTAAGTGGATTGAAATTATTATCGGGACAGTTGTCGTTACGCTCCTTCTCGTTAGTAGGATATGGCCATCTTCTGGGTGTTGTTTCACCACTGGCAGCACTAAGGTTATTGGTGAGGAACGGCAGGTCTGGATATCCCGTACGCACAAAGTCAAACAGTATCTCAAAGTTGGTAATAAAATTGGCCACATACTTCTGCGTAATAATGAAGGACTGCGCTTCATCCATAGTTGAAGGGAAAGAAAACTGATCGATATAATCATCGATTGCAGATTCTCCTATTCCCAGGGCTTCCATATCAGCTGTTACCGCCTCTTCCCAGGCTGATTCTGCATTTACAAAATCACTCTTTAATGCATAGGCTTCAGCCTCCAGCATCTTGCACTCCACAAAATTCATAAATGTTTCAGGATAGGTGGGTCCGCAGTAATCCCTGGAAACGTAACTGGGGTAATCATCACCCTGTATATGTTTTCCTGACACCCATCCCTGGTATTCACCTTCCTCATCAACATCAAAATATACTGCACGCCTGGGATCATCGGCATTATTCATGGTATCCACCAGGAAGACTGATGGCGTGAGTCTCTGCACATCAGTCCAGTTAGGACCATGCTCATAAAAGCCGCTCTGTGATCCTGTTCCCGAGAAATGCGGAAAAAGAGCATCATCAGCATTGGAACTCATACCGTTTGCCAGCGCTGCCAGTGCTATATCCGCCTGGTCTTCCGGAGAAGTGCCGGGTGCGTATGACAGGCGCATGGCATAACGTGCCTTGAGTGAATAAGCCAGCTTAAGCCACTTGTCCATATCACCTTCATAAACAAAGTCATCATTGCTTACGGGCAGATTCTGTTCTGCCGTGCTGCCCAGATTTATTATGGCATCATCAAGCAAACGGAACACTTCATTATATATCGTTTCCTGGTCATCAAAAACCGGATCCGTTATTTCGGGGAAGCGGAATGCTTCATTCATGGGAGCAGGACCGTAATGATCTGTAAGGGTAGCCCATCCCCATGCCATAATCACTTCAGCAATACCTTTATAATGGGTATTACCATTGGCTTCCGCCATATCATAGAGTTTGACTGCATGCTTTTGCACAGAAGTGTACAGTCCCCATGGTCCACCAGCATTTGAAGGAGTGAGATCATTAGCCCATACACCTGTGGGCTCAGCGCCCACCCGAACCCACTGAAGGGTCATATACATAGCGTCAATTGTTCTTGCAGATATACCGTTATAAGCCCAGCGTCCCAGTATACCCGGGAGGGTTGTTGCTTCAGTAATTTCGCTGCTGGTAGGACTGTCCGGGTCTTCATTCACATCCAGGAAGTCTTCACATGAGGTAAAAACAAGACCGATCAGACCCAGCATCAGAAAATATTTTGTTATTTTTTTCATTTTTTCTTGATTTTGAATGTAGATCATTATTTAAATGTAATTGAAATACCCACAGTATAAGATTTCGTAGCAGGCATCATAAAAGTGTACCAGCCCTGTGCATTGGATGTGCCGTTCTGGTTAACTTCAGGATCAGGACCGGTAAAGTCCTTATCAAAGAAGCGAAGCAGGTTGCGGCCCTGGGCTGTAATATTGATTCCTCCTATCCAGTCAATACCTGAATAGAAACTTTCAGGCACATTATAGTTAAGAGATACCTCACGCAGCTTGAGGTAATCAGCAGGCTGTATACTCTCCTCTGTAACATAGCTGTAATACCACTGCCATCCTCGCATCACTTCTGATTCAATGGTATTGGGCGAATCATTTATTATCAGCTCATTATTTTCATCATAATGGCCCATGACACCCTCGTGGACAAGGATGCCATCTTCAGGACGGTCTTCCTGCTTTTTGGCCATACCGTAATACATAAGGTAATAATCGGTACCGCTGCTTACCACCGAACCAACCCTGAAGTCAAAGAAAGCAGAAAGTGAAAGGTTCTTATAGGTAAGGGTGTTTCTCATACCACCTGCATAATCAGCCTCGCTGGTACCCAGTATGTTCTGGCCGTAGTCGATAAGGTAATAACCATACCTCGGATCCGAAGGATCATCATTCACGATCCTGTTGCCATTATCATCGCGCACATAAGCTGAGCCGCGGAAAACGGCATAGGGTTCGCCTTCCACGATAGACTGGTTTCCGCCGATATCTATTGATGGCACCCCATCCGCTATCTTATCTACATTACTGCGGTTACGGTACCAGTTGGCCGTGATATCCCAGCGGAAGTTAGGTGTTTTCACCGGTGTTCCTGTAAGACTTATCTCAATACCTTTGTTTGATATCTGACCAACATTCATAAGCACAGAGCTGTAGCCTGTTGTAATAGGAGTGTTGGCAGGAAGTATCTGGTTCTTACTTACCTTATTATACATTGAGGCATTTATACCGAAGCGGTTATCGAAAAACTTCATTTCAAGGCCCAGTTCCAGCTCACTGGTTTCCTCGTTCTTCAGCTCAGGGTTACCGGCAGCAGTTCCTTCAAGGTAACTGCCTACCCCGTTATACGGATACTGCAAAGAAGGTATTCCTGCTCCGCCGTATGCATCTGCCACGTAGGAACGGGTGAAGATGGAATATGCAGGGGCATCATTACCCACGGTAGCATAGGACAGGTTAAACTTACCATAGTCCATGCCGCTGAGCTCAAACAATTCTGAGAATATAAGGCTCATACTGTTTGATGAGTAGAAATAGGAGTTGTTCTCCTCGGGCAGTGTTGACGACCAGTCGTTACGGCCTGTAAAAGTATAATAAAGAAAATCACCGTATGATATAACAGCCTGCCCGTACCCGCTGTAAGAACGTTTCTCCCAGATATTGCTCCATGGTGTTTGTGTGGAGCAGTTATTGATATTATACCACCCGGGTATATTATAATCGGCACCGTCAATACCTTCGGACAGTCTTCTGTATGTTTGTACATTATGGCCTATCATAAAGTCGGTCTTCAGGTCGCCGTCAAGGAATGCTCTCTGGTAATTTAATATTACATCAGAGTTAAAACTGAAATATTCCTGCTTATCCTGGTTATAGCTACCGGTAGTGGAGCCGTAGGCTATTGATCCCAGGTCAACGTAATCATCATGCTGCTGGTTGTAGAAATCAACTCCCGCACGGCCTGTGAGAGTAAGTCCCTCAATGATATTATAATCAAGGGTAAACACAGGCTTAAAACGGTTACGCTCCACATTGTTCCTGGTATAATCTTCGACCCAGAGGTAATTATTCCGCCCGGCCCCACGGTAAATGCGCTGTACGCCATCTTCATCAAAGACTGGCTCGGGGTTCCATGTCCAGGGTGAGGAAAGAAAGGTGTTCATAAAAGAAGACAGTGAACTCCATCCCTCAATCAACCTGTTGTTTATTGTACGGGTGTAATTAAGGTTAACTGTTGCGGTAACATTATCAGTTACTTTTGCTGTAATGTTGGTATTGAATGAGGTACGGTCCATCTCAATAGGATCGAGCACACCCTGCTGCCCGGTATGGTTAAGAGAACCATAATAGCTGATCATATCGCTTCCTCCTGAGATACTGAAATTGGATTCAGCTGCATATCCTGTTTTGAAATAAGACCAGCGGTCATACTTCTTACCCAGTCCCTGCTCAACCACATCTGAGATTCTCGGACCCCAGCTTGATGCAGTATAATCACCGTTATCAGTATCCATATATACATATCCGCCTTCACTGGCATCATAGACACCCATAGCCCATTCTTCCTGCAGCGGGGTTTCATAGATCTTCTCAAAAGAAGACTTATGTGAGATTTTGATGGTTGGTGTCTGGTTGAATTTTCCACTTTTTGTGGTCACAACAATAACCCCGTTAGCCGCTCTTGATCCGTACAGTGCTGATGCTGCAGCACCTTTAAGGACAGACAGGCTTTCAATATTAGCGGGGTCAAGGTCAAGCCCGGTTGAGGTACCCGGTCCGGCATCCACTGCAGCTGTCTCGCTGTTTTCAAAGGGCACGCCGTCCACAATGAAAAGCGGCTGGTTATTATACAGCAGTGATGAGTTACCGCGTATGGTAATGCTTGCTGCTCCACCTGCCTGGCTGGAAGATGTCGAAATCTTCACCCCTGCCAACTTTCCCGAAAGGGCGCTAATAACATTGCTCTCCTGCGCTGATTCCAGATCTTCATTGCCTACCTCACCCACTGAATAACCAAGGGCCTTACTTTCCCTTCGTATACCCAGGGCTGTTACCACAACCTCACCTATTTCTTCGAGCGATGATTGCATAACAACATCAACCCTTGATCTTCCGTTAACAGGAACTTCCTGGTCGACATAGCCGATAAAAGAAAATTCAAGAACTGCTGACTCGCTGTCAGGGACTGTAATGGAATAATTACCATCAACATCCGTCGATGTACCTTCTGTGGTTCCTTTAACCACAACAGACACACCTGGAATTGGTCCTTCTCCCTCAGTGGCAGAAGTGACAGTACCGGTAACGACATGCTGGGCCCATAGGCTGCCTCCAACAAATGCGAATACCAGCATTGCGACCAATTGCTTTGTAATCCGATTTTTTAAATTCATGGTTTGTAAATTTGATTTAGATTAGGAAATTAAAAATTAGTAATAGCATAAAATAAACGTAGTATTGACACTTTTAACATCAAAAGAAATATTTCTGCTTTACAGTTATCCTGAAATAATTCTGTGAAATATTAGAACCCCCGCTTCTTTATTAAAAACACCACATTATGAACAGTGCAATATTAAAAACTGTAAAAGTCACACTAATTTAAAACATTTATCATAGAATGAAAAGATATTATTACAGGTTTTTCAGGAAAAACCTTAATAATTTAAGGCAGGATTACATTAACATAACAGTATATTACTTATATTAAAGTATTTATAGATTTTATCTATTCATAAATGTTTAAAAACATTAACATTTCAGATTGCATTTCTTATACTAAAATCCCGGAAAACAGGAGAAAAGGAAAGAAAAATATACTGCTTCTTTCCGTCACAATCAGCTAAATAAAATGTAAAGCACAGTGAGGGGCAGGTGTTTTGAATATTACAGTCATGAACAAAATCAGAGCTGCAATCATAAGCATAGTCATAAGTCACTCCCATCAGTCAGAGTTACCGGCCACAATCACACTACCCATTAATGATCCACATGTGTACCCGTACCCTTATCAGATATATCCGGAAATTATCATTTCGTACAGTTCCTGCTGGCCGCTGATCTGGTCCGGCTCTCCTGCTTCAAGGGCCAGTTTCCTCATTTTTTCAAGGTCGAGCCTTCCCTGTTCATAATCTGCCCCCGCCCCGCTGTCGAATGAGGAGTACCTTTTTTGACGGAGTTTAAGGTAATCACTCTCCCTTAATATCCTGTCGGCAGCCAGCAGGGCCCTGGCAAAAGTGTCCATACCTGAGATATGGGCATAGAACAGGTCTTCTTCCGCAGTTGAATTCCTTCTCAGTTTGGCATCAAAATTAATTCCACCGCCTGTAAATCCACCGGCCTGAAGTATAACCATCATTGCTTCCGTTACCTCATAAATATTTGTCGGGAATTCATCTGTATCCCACCCGTTCTGGTAATCACCCTTATTGGCATCAATACTGCCCAGCAGACCGGCATCGGCAGCTACCTGCAGTTCGTGCTGGAAGGTATGGCCGGCCAGTATGGCATGGTTAACTTCAATATTTATCTTAAAATCATCCCGGAGACCATATTTATTAATAAAACCAACAACCGTATCGGTATCATAATCATACTGGTGTTTTGTTGGTTCCATGGGCTTTGGCTCTACCAGGAATGTCCCTTTAAATCCTTTCTTCCTGCCATAATCCCTGGCCATACCCAGCATCATTGCAAGGTGTTCCTGCTCTTTTTTCATATCTGTATTATGCAGGCTCATATAACCCTCGCGTCCTCCCCAGAAAACATAATTCTCCCCACCCAGGGCTATGGTGGCATCGATAGCATTTTTCAGCTGCACAGCAACATGGGGCAGCACATTGAAATCCGGATTAGTGGCGGCCCCGTTCATATACCTGGGATTTGAAAAAAGGTTGGCCGTACCCCAGAGCAGCTTAACACCTGTCTCATCCTGCCTTCCTTTAAGCAGGGGTATAATCTTCTCCAGCCGCTTTTCTATCTCAAAGACAGATCCGTCGCCCACCAGGTCAGTGTCGTGAAAGCAATAGAAAGGACAGCCTATTTTAGTTATAAAATCAAATGCGGCATCGAGTTTATACTTTGCCTTATCAAGCGGGTTCTTTACATCATCCCAGGGGAAAAAACGTGTGGGGGCTCCAAACTGGTCTGATCCGTCGCCGCAGAAGGAGTGCCAGTATGCTACGGCAAACCGAAGGTGATCCTTCATTGACTTGCCTCCAATCACTTCATCTTCATTATACCACTTAAAAGCCAGTGGATTTGACGAATCCCTGCCTTCATATTTCACTTTGCCAATACTGCTGAACATAATGATCGTTTTTACGGTTAAAAATATTCTTATCCTGATTCCAGATCCCTGATCAGTGTTTGTTTCCATTCAGTGTATAATTCTGAGTATACCGTTGATCCTTCCCTCTCCGGCTCCACCTGCGAAACCCGTTCCATACCGGTGAATGCATCATTCACGTGCTTAAATATCCCGGCACCTAAACCTGCGCCCCTTGCGGCGCCGGCTGATCCTTCGGTATTATAAAGTAATACAGGGGTTCCCGTAAGGTCAGCCAGCAGCCGGGTAAAGAGCGGACTCAGGAACATATTGGCCCTGCCGGCCCTTACCAGGGATATATCCATTCCGCTTTCTTTCATAATGTCAAAAGCATACTTAAAAGAATAAGCTATACCTTCCTGGACAGCCCTGTACAAGTGCTGCGTGCCATGAATATTAAGATCCAGTTTTCTAAAAGATGCTCCCGGATTCCTGTTTTCCAGCAGCCGCTCTGCACCGTTGCCGAATGGGTAGACTGTCAGTCCATCGCTGCCCTGCGACACCTGTTCTGCCAGTTTATTCATTTTATCATAGCTAAGCTCAGGGCTACAGTTTTTTCTAAGCCATGCATTCATTATCCCGGTGCCGTTAATACAGGCCAGCATGGCCAGGCGTTTTCGATCGTTACTATGATTCACATGGGCGAAGATATTTACCCTTGAGCGCTTATCTGTCATCAGCTTATCGGTGATGCCGTATAATACACCCGATGTACCGGCGGTAGCCGCCACCTCGCCGGGTTCCATAACCTTCAGTGAAAAAGCATTATTAGGCTGATCGCCGGCCCTGTAGCTTACGGGAGTGCCTTTTTTAAGTCCCAGCTCTTCGGCTACCTCCGCCAGCAGGTTACCCTGTATTGCAAATGAAGGGACAATAGCGGGAAACAGGTCACAGCCGAAACCAAAATAGTCGAGTATACGTTCACTTATCCTGTTCTCCGGAAAATCCCAGAAGATTCCTTCAGAGAGTCCACCCGCGGTAGTATATATCTCTCCGCTAAGCTTCATGGCAATATAATCGCCGGGCAGCATCAACTTATATATTCTTTTGTAATTCCCGGGCTCCTTATCCCTGAGCCATGCCAGTTTGCTGGCAGTGAAGTTGCCGGGTGAATTAAGCAGATTGCCGTTGCAGTAGCTGTGTCCTAACTGTTCATATGCTTCATTTCCATAGGGCACTGCCCTGCTGTCACACCAGATAATGGAGGGCCTGATAATATTCATTTCCCTGTCAACTATAACGAGACCGTGCATCTGGTATGATATCCCTACAGCCTTTATTGCGGTGCCTTCTATATATTCTGTATCAAGGCATTTTTTAATTGCGAGGCGGGTGTTTTCCCACCACATCTCAGGATCCTGCTCTGCCCATCCGGCACGGGGTGCAGAAACAGGCATCTCCCGGTCAGGAGAATGGGCCATGGCCATAAGACGCCCGCTTTCCGCATCTATCACGGAAGCTTTAACAAACGAGCTGCCTATATCCAATCCCAGTAAATACATATAATCTTTGTGAAAGATAAGAAATATTATGCAATAGCGGAGGGATTAGAAATTGCAGCATCCTTTACTTAATTCAGCCTTAAATGCTAATCACTGATTAACTGTAATATGCAAACGCATTTTACTTAAAAGGCAATCTCAAGCTCAGCTCCTTTATATACCACGGTTTCCGTTTCACCCGAAGGCATTATCATAATCCTTAGTTCACGTGTATCCCCTGATGATGCAGCCATTGTTTTTTGAGGACTCACAGTCAGGGTACGGGCGCTGTCGTCCCACCTGAATTCTGTAAGGCTGAATCCTTTATTTTCCAGATAATCAAGGCTTATTCCATCGTCTTCGTAGAGTGTAAATGATCCGTCGGCACCCTTGTACACCCTTATCTCCAGGGACTCGTCCACTGTCTGTGATGTATACTGCCGCTGTGGATCAAACGGTATTATTGAACCTGCCTTTACAAATAAGGGCATTATGTCAAGATTTACACTGCGTGTTATATATCGTCCGCCCTCATGTTTATCATTATTCCACCAGTCATACCAGAGTCCTTCCGGCAGGTAGAGGCGGCGTTCCGTGGCTCCCTTCTCATACACGGGTGCCACAAGCATATCCTCACCCCAGAGATACTGATTGCCCAGTGCAGCCGCCTGCTTATCACCGGGATAATGAAGCCACATGGCTCTCATCATGGGTATACCCTTATCTCTTGCCTGCCATGCCAGGGTATAATTATATGACAGCAGCCTGTACCTCAGCTCAGCGTAATTACGGCATACCACCTCTATCGCGGGGTTATTCAGTTCCGATACAAGGGGGTTGTCCCTGTTTTCTACCGGACCAAGACTGTCGAGTCCCCATCCCCAGGGCAGCCTGGTCCACCATGTACGCCCGTGGGAGCGGAACGAGGGACAGAAAGCACCGAACTGGAACCAGCGTGCATATAGTTCACCATCCAGTTCCTCATTGGGGTAAAACCCACCAATATCCGATCCCCAGAAAGGAGACAGACTGAGTGAGTGGTTTATACCCACCGCCACCTGTCCTTCCAGTGTTTTCCAGGCAGATTCGGTATCGCCCGACCATACCCAGCCGCCCCAGCGGGCAACTCCCAGGTAACCATTTCTATGCAGGCTCCAGGGACGAACATTGGGTTCCGAATACAAGGGTCCCTGGTAATACAGCTGGTGACGCTTTATACGCTCATGCAGGTTAAACCAATCTCCCTCATCCGGCCACCACGCATCCACTCCGCTTTCCACCAGTCCTATATGCTGTTTCCAGTAATTCAAAATATGAGAGTTATCGGTTTTTTCGCCGGGCTCAGGAGGTATATTCCCATGTAGTGTTGGCAGCTTATCCCTGTCCCATGGCACTATATGCACTGCAACCTTTACATTAAGGTCATGCAGGTCATCTATCACCTTCGATGGCTCACGGCTAAACACTTCCGGGTTAAAATCAAATGAGGGTTGTTCAGTGTTCCATCCCCTGGGACAGAAACCCGTACCCAGATATATCACTGCATCAACAGGTATCTTTTTCTCCCTGAATGTTTCCACAATATTTATCATCTGCTTATCATCTTCCAGGGTTCGGTGCGACTGCATATAGCCAAGGGCCCATTTCGGAGGCATCACGGCGCGACCGGTAATTTCAGCCAGGTCATTCATAAATTCCCGGGGTTCTGAAAGATCAAAAACAAACACATCGAATAGTCCGGGTACATAGCTGTCAGCAGGTGGCACACCTTTTCCGGCATTCTGTTGCTGGTCGCCATGGTCCTGAACCCTGGTCTCAACATCAAGTGTATTACGTGGTATAAAAATGCCCTTCTTATCATCTGTCATATCCACCTGCACCCAGGGAGAAGCCACAAACAGAGCCCAGCCGCCGGTACCGACAAGCATGGGCACCGGGTTGCGCGATCCGTATGCATTTGCCTGCCACCGGGGCTGCATTGCATGATACCTTCCACGCCGGTCAAATTCTATATCTTCATTCCGCCAGCCGCGTCCCATCCTGGGACCGCCCTCACCCATGCCCAGCACGGGGTCATCATCAAGATTAAACAGCACATGTCCGTTATCCATTAACAGCAGCTCCTGAACAGTTTCTCCGCCTAAGGTCTTAACACTTATCTCGAGAGGATCAGGTTTATATTCAATAATAAAATTATCGGTTATTGTTCTTCCACCTGCATTTTCTGAGGTGATAACCGCCAGCGGCTCACTGTCTGCCTGCCCTGTCAGTGAAGGATTCTCAATATTTCCCTTATCAAATCCGGCTGGTATTACCGCTAACCGTATGCCTGTGTTTCCGGCTTCACTGATCTCAACTCTGACGGGTATACTGTCATAGTGAAGTGACTGGCTATATATACCTGCTCCTAAAAAAACAAATAATGCGAATAGGGAAATGCACTTAATGGACCTGTTATTTACCATGATCATCTATAAAATATTAAGTTTTTCTTAAAGCTGGTTATTCAGCCATGCAAGGGTCTGAACAACATCACCATAGTTATCGAAATCCAGATCATTCTCATTTATATACTCTTTAATCTGTTTTCTTTTGTCCCTGAATAATCTCATAAAAGCTCTTTCATTAACAAACCTCTCCAGGTC
>JBKHBA010000047.1:0-12236 GCA_046542595.1 Bacteroidales bacterium
TGGATATACGATGAGGAAGGCAGGTATGAGGTCAGCCTTATACTTTTCGGCCGTGACGGGTCGAGGGTGGCAGAAAAACGGACCATTACTGCTTATCCCATGCCGGAGGCAAGGTTTGAGGTCAGCTCCGTTGATCCCTTTATCCCGGATGAGCAGGTACATTTTTATAACTATTCACAAAATGCTGTGGAATGGGAATGGGATTTTGGAGACGGAGAGGTAAGTGATGAATTTGAGCCAACACATTTTTATGATAAACCCGGATCATACTCGGTAACACTGAAGGCTATATCCCGGCATGGTTGCGTGGATAGCATGGTAATGGTGAATGCCTTTGACGATAACAGCTGCTATATAAAATTTCCCAATGTGTTTGTCCCGAATGACGGCGGACCCACAGGAGGTTATTATTCTGCACGAGCCGACCAGCAGGAGCAGGTGTTCCACCCGGTATGTTCAGGTGTCACATCCTACCACCTGAGTATATACAACAGAAGGGGTATGCTGATGTTTGAAACCAATGACCTGAATATTGGCTGGGACGGATATTATAAAGGGCAGAAAGCCGAACCAGGCGTTTATATATGGAAAGTAAGGGGTATGTTTAAAAATGGCGAACCCTTTGTTAAGGGAGGAGATGTAACCCTGCTGCCAAAATGGTAGCTTAAAACAGCGCTTATTCTTATCATATAAAACCGGTCATTAGTCCCATATCTTTAAACATTCGACAAAAAATTGCCTTTCCCTTATGTGCAAACAATTAAAATTATGATAAAACGTTAGATATTTCGGGACAAATGGTTATTTTCGTAGGAACAGCTTTAATACAGATCTGACTTGTTAATAAAGATAAAGCATACAATCTCAATCATTTGCATACTTGTTTCTGCAGGTTTGAAAGGCCAGGATCCCCATTTCTCACAGTTTTATGCTAATGCCCTGTACCTGGCCCCTTCTTTTGCAGGGGCTATAGAAGAAAACCGCATATCCATTAATTACAGGAACCAGTGGCCTTCGGTAACAGGTGTGTTTAATACCTACAGTTTCAGCTATGACAGGTATATGCCTAATTTCCGCTCCGGCATAGGTGTACTGGCTACTTATGATGTGGCCGGGTCGGGCGACCTCAGCACTACCAATATAGGATTGGTTTATTCATATGATATACCGTTGAACCGCGACTGGCACATCAGGCCGGGTATAAATTTTAAGTTTACCTACCTTGGCCTTAATTATGGGAAACTTGTATGGGCCAGCATGATATCAGCCAGGGGTACAACGCCTTCAGTCTATCCCCCTCCCTTTGAGGGAGTGGCTGATGTTGATTTTGCAACCTCGGTGCTGGCCTTTAACGACCGTATATGGGCAGGGCTTACCTTTGATCACCTGCTTAAACCGCGACAATCGTTTTATGGCGATTGGGAAACGCATGTCCCGGTGAAAGTCAATGTCTTCGGCGGAATGCAGATATCCAGGCGCGGCAGGCTGCGTAACAGGTACCAGGAAGTTATCTCAATAGCCGGAAATATTAAGTACCAGGACCGCTTTTTCCAGTCTGACATGGGATTGTATTATTACCGCGACCCGGTAATATTCGGCGTCTGGTACAGGGGTATACCTTTCGTTACAACACAGGCAGGGGATGCTGTGATAGGCCTTATCGGCATAAAAACTGAAAAAATGCATATTGGCTATAGCTATGATTTTACAATATCGAACCTGATAGCGGCTACAGGCGGATCACATGAGATATCCCTGGTGTATGAGTTCTTAACCTCAACAATTGCTGGCCGAAGGAGAATGTTCCATGCCGTCCCCTGTCCCGAATTCTGATAATAATCCTTTTTCTTAATTCGCTAAATTAGTTTATATTTGTTTCCTGTTTTTATTATATAACCAATTAATAATTAGTGATGAAGAAGTTACCTTTAATTCTGGGAGTAGTGTCAGTTCTTGCAGTGGCATTTTTGTTTGTGTGGGAATTTGCCATACCCAAAGATAAAGCAGTGGAATCTGAGATTAAAGAGGCTGTTGAGAGCTTACCGGGTGCAAATATAGCCTTTGTGGAAATTGATTCGGTAATACTTAATTTCGATATGTATTATGATCTCAGGGAAGATTTAATGGCCAAACAGGAAGAATCTGAAAACCAGCTTAACAGCAGGGGCAGACAATATGAATCGGGTGCACAGGATTATGAGGAAAAGGTGCGTAAAGGCCTGGTTACAAGGGCTACAGCACAGCAGATGGAGCAGGAACTATATCAGCAGCAGCAGGAGCTGCGTAACCTTGCCGGTCAGCTCGAAAACCAGCTGATGGAGGAAGAAAGGGTAATGAACAGTAAGATACTTGATTATATCTATGAATACCTGGAAGAACTTACAGAAAATAGTGATTATGATTATATTCTGGCTAAGAGTTTTGGTAACCCTGTGATGTATGCTGATGAGAGTCTTGATATAACAGAGGAAGTGCTTCTGGGCCTCAATCATAAATACAGCGAGGACAATAACTAAGAATAATGGATTTTGCATCCAGGTACCTCGAAGACAAAGCAATAAGCAGACCTTTGTTTACAGGTACACCGGAAAAAGATACCGCAATAATAATTATAATCCCGGCTTTTGATGAAGCCGGGATTATTAAAACTATAGACTCCCTTCTTAACTGTACAAAACCTGCCTGCAGCATCGAACTGATAGTGCTTGTTAATGCCCCTGTACATGCTTCAGCGGAACAGATGGAACAGAATGAGCGTACATGCACCGGGCTTTCTGAATGGCAGGAAAAAAACACTGATTCATTTATAAGGCTGTTATGGTATAATACAGGTAAAATGAATGTGCCGGGGTGGGGCGTGGGTATGGCAAGGAAGATGGCCATGGATGAGGCAGTGAGAAGGCTTAGCCGCATTGATCAGCCTGAAGGCGTGTTAGTGTCGCTTGATGCCGACTGCACGGTAGCCTCCAATTACCTTGTTGAACTGTATGAAAGACTGTATAAAAAAGATCAGCATAAAGCATGTTCTGTATACTTTGAACATCCGCAGGAAGGAGACATGCCTGAAGGTGTTTACAGGGCAATACTGCAGTATGAGCTGCACCTCAGGTATTATTACCGCTCACTGAAATATACCGGCTATCCATGGGTTTTTCATACCCTGGGGTCTGCTATTGCCGTGAAAGCCAGGCATTATGTCAGGGCAGGAGGTATGAGCAAGAGGCAGGGAGCCGAAGATTTTTATTTTATTCAAAAGCTGGTGCCGGCAGGCGGGTATTTCTACCTTAACACAACAGTTGTAAATCCCTCCCCCAGGGCTTCGCTGAGAGTGCCATTCGGTACCGGTCCGGTGATAAGCAGCATGCTTGCCGGAAAAAAGGATGATTATATGAGCTATAACCCTGAGGCTTTTTCCGTGCTGCGGCAATTCTTTGCCGGCATAAAGGATTATTACAGCCGGGATATAAGGCCTGCCGGTGAACTGATGTCCGGGTTCAAGCCGGGTCTCCGGGAATTCCTGGCCATGAATTCCTGGCCGGATAACTTAAGGCTGATACGCAATAACACATCATCACAGGAATCTTTCACAAAGCGCTTCTTTACCTGGTTTAATATGTTCAGGATAGTTAAATACCTGAATTTTGTTCATGCCCGGGGCTACCATGAAAAGATGCCGGTGGAGCCGGCTGCACGGGCTATGCTGAGGATGAATGGTGTGGAACATAAAGCGCATGGAGCAAAAGAGTTGCTTGCTGTATACCGCCGGCTGGAACGCTTATCCCCTGAAGTTTGAATTTTTAAAAGCTGGTCCCTCTGTAAGCCGGTTCCCCTGAAAGGCACTTCCTGGGAGATATCCCCTGAAGACCGGTTTATTCCTTTTTTAACTCATCCATCCTGTTTCCGTCCTCGTCTACAATAATATATATATCCTCATTATCCCTCTTCATGAAATATTCTTCCCGGGCAAACTTCTCCAAATTCTCATCACTTGTTTTAAGCTCATTGAGCTTGCGGCTGTCCTCTTCAATCCTCTCCATATAGTACTCCCTGTCATTTTCCAGCTGACGCAGGTTCTTCATGTAACGGTACCTGTTTACAAGGTTATTATTATCAAAAAGAATTATCCATACCATAAAGACCAGTACTGTAAGGAAGTACCTGTTTCGCAGTACCGGTGGTATCTTATTTATATTACCCCTGATAAGATCGTTCATATTGCAAACCTATAATAAAAACTCCGAATAATCAATTTGTCAGCCACCGCTCATAAGGTACAGCATCTGCACATTATCACCGTCCTTTATGACGGCCTTATCATAGTCCTGCTTTTTAACCAGTTTGCCATTGATCTTAATTATACGCATCCTGAAGCTGAATTTTTTCCTCTCCAGCATCTCTGTAACAGTCATACTGTCTCCGTCAAACTCTTCCGGCCTGTTATTGAGTGTTATCTTCATACGCTTATTTGCCTTTTAATAATAGTTCAACAACCACATTGGCCTGCATGTTCGCTACAATGGCAATACGCGGAGCCAGGGGCGGAAGCTCATCCGACACTTCCGTCTGCTCATCACCGCATACGATGAGTGTATCGCCCATCCTTCTCTCCCGCAGTTTATTATTATCCCCGAAGCCTGCAAGTCCTGATCCCATTATAAGCGGCCGCTCAGGCCAAAGGCTCATTATTGTTTCGGCAAGCATCTTCTTCATCTCCCGCCGGTCAAATGCCTCAACAATGATGTCACATTCACCGAAGATAACAGGTATATTGTCTTCACTGAGCCAGGTATCATGAGCGTCAACAAGGGTGCAGGGATTGATATCCAGCAGGTTTTCTTTCAGGGCCTCAGTCTTTTTCATTCCCACCTGCCGGATAAAAAAGTACTGCCTGTTAAGGTTCCCGGCCTCAACAATGTCATAATCGGCTATTACCAGTTTCCCTATACCTGTGCGGGCCAGGGCAACGGCACAGTTCGATCCCAGTCCGCCCGCACCGGCTATCCCAACGGTGAACTTCGAAAGCTGTTCTCTTATCTCACTGAATCTCATTTTTGTAATCCTTATTAATAATATAAACTTTATGCAGGTAGGGCAGGAAACCACGTGTACCACTGCCTTCTGCAATTTTATCCAGCACACGGCTGTCATTTTTTTCAAATACCGATCCGAAAACAACTTTTATACCGGGGTACCTGAACATCTCACCTGACAATATATTGGATGGCCCCAGCAGGAAGATATTGCTTCCGGCCGGCGCAAGGGATATAATATCATTAAAGGTATTATTGAAAATTGTTGTACCCGTCAGGATAATACTGCCAGCACCGGAAAGTGATCTTTTCATGGCTGATATATCAGACAGGATATGGCTTTCCTTCTGTATATCAAAAACTTCGAGAGGTATATTTTTTTCTGAGAACTTCCTGTACAGGCTCTCGAAATAGCCAATCATCACAATACGCCTGTGTTGACTGAAATCTATGCTGTCAAAAATATCGCGCCTCTCATCATATATGTTTTCGTAATTACAGATTGAATTAAAGTAAGCGTTGAGTATGATCCTGTGGCAGGGATTGCTGATATCAGGATTGCCTTGCCTGAAAAGGCCATCATCCATTACTGTGCCCAGGGTTGCGCATACGCCAATATTTCCGTTGGTATTCATTACCGCAAGGTATTTCTCACCGAGAGCCCACTCACGCATATTCTTCCTGTTAAATCCTAAAAGTGAATAAAAATGTTTTAAGGGCTCCTCCATTTTCTTTTCTTTACTCCAAAAGTATATTATTTATGCCGGTAAATAAATGATAATTGTAATAAGATATAATATTAATAATTTATGACGTTATGTAATCTTCAACATATTGATATATGTCATTTTATGGACTATATTTAAGGTCTAATTTACCAGGGTAATAATTATATATAAAGGAATAATTTTAAAATCAAATAAAATATGGACATTCAGGTAGTTAAGGAAAAACACAAATTGCTTAAGGAGTTTGAATATGACTGGACCCCGCTTGATAAAGGGTATACAGATAAGGTTCTTTATGTCAATGTAGGCGAAAATGAGATTAAGGAAAAAGATGTTCCCCAGCAGATGAAAGAAAAATTCATCGGCGGCAGGGGATATGGGCTCAGGCTTCTGTGGGATGCCACTGAGCCACAAACCTCGTGGGATGACCCTGCTAACGAGATTATTATTTCATCCGGACCCATTGGTGGCATAACACAGTATTCAGGTACCGGCAAATCGCTTGTGGTATCCATATCACCACAGACGAATTCGGTAATGGACAGTAATGTGGGTGGGTTTTTCGGTCCTTTCCTCAAGTTTGCCGGCTATGATGCCCTCGAGCTTCAGGGTAAGGCAGAGGAAGATGTCATAATATATATCGACGGTATTAATCACAAAATTGAGATAATAGCGGCCCCGGCTGAAGAAACAGACAGCCATATGCTTGCAGAGCAGCTTACAGAGATGTATGCTGATGATGAGAAGGATAAGAAGAATATAGGCGTGGTATCTGCAGGCTCAGCTGCCGAGAATTCACTTATCGGGATGCTTAATTTTAGTTTTTATGATCCCAAAAGGAAGGTGGTAAGGCTGAAGCAGGCCGGCCGTGGTGGAATAGGCACTGTGTTCCGTGATAAGAAGATCAAGGCCCTGGTATGCAAGATACCCGGTGTTAAAGGCAACCTGAATAATGTCGTTGACCTTGACGCGATAAGGGAACGCGGTAAGAGGTTTAACCGTGAAATGCGGGAGTTTGACCACGAACAGGCCAGGATGACAGAAGTTGGAACGGCACACCTTATGGAGATAATGAATGACCATGACCTGCTTCCTACTAATAATTACAAGTTTGGGAGTCACCCCGATGCCGGAAACATCGATTCTCATGAATGGAAAAAGAGGTTCACCCAGGGTGTACCCGATGGCTGCTGGATAGGATGTAATATGTCCTGCGCCAAAGGCGTGGACAATTATGAGGTCAGGACCGGCCCTTACAAGGGACAGAAGGTGATCGTTGACGGACCCGAATATGAGAACGCGGGCGGACTGGGCTCTAACTGCGGCATATTCAACAGCGATTATATTATTGAAGCTAATTTCTATTGCGATACTTATGGGATATGTACCATTACATGGGCCACAAGCGTGGCTTTCATTATGGAATGTTTTGAGAACGGAGTACTGAATGAGGAGAGAACGGGCGGACTCAAACTAAACTTCGGGAATGCCGATTCGGCCATGGAACTGTTGCATATGCTCAGCAGGGGTGAAGGATTCGGTAAGATAGCAGGCATGGGTGTAAAGAAAATGAAGGAGATGTTCATTGAAAAAGGATGGGGAGACCCGGCTTTTCTTAATGATATAGGAATGGAAAATAAGGGTCTTGAGTATTCCGAGTATATTTCCAAAGAATCTCTTGCACAGCAGGGCGGTTTTGCAATGACCAATAAAGGCCCTCAGCACGATGAGGCATGGCTTATCTTTATGGATATGGTGAATAACCAGATTCCAAGCTTTGAAGATAAGGCCGAAGCCCTGCATTATTTCCCGATGTTCCGTACATGGTTCGGTCTGGTAGGGCTGTGTAAGCTTCCATGGAATGATGTTGAACCGGAGAATAATGCAGAAACAGATGAACCTGCCAAGGTGCCCGAGCATGTGGACAACTATGTAACTTTATATAAGGCGGTAACAGGACGCGATTTCGATAAGCACCGTATGATAGAGGACTCCGAGCGCGTGTATAACTTCCAGCGTATATTTAACCTCCGCAGGGGATACGGTACACGTAAATATGACGCTCAGCCTTACCGTGCAGCGGGTCCCGTTACAGTGGAAGAATACGAGTCAAGAGCCGAACGCTATGATACGCAGATGAAAGAGCTGATAGGTGTTGATCCTGAAGGTAAGTCGGTTGAGGAAAAACTTGTCATCACCCGTGAATACAGGGAGAAAAGGTATGAAGACCTGCTTGATGCCGTGTATAAGAGAAGGGGCTGGAACAGCAACGGGGTGCCTAAAATTGAATTCCTTAAGAAGATAGGCATGGACCTGCCTGAACTGATTGAGGTGGTTAAAGATCACCAGTAAAAAAACGGAATCCTGATGGGTCATTGCACAGGCAGTGGCCCATTTTTGGTATAAAGCAATTTTTTTAGGGATTTAGGGACATACCCGGACGAATCCCTGTACAGGAAGTACGCCGCTTTTATATACCAGGCAGCCCAAAAACATATTTTATAACATTTGCAGGCGATATGCAAAAAAATTATATTCGCTTCCTGTTAGTATAAGGTGAATTTTAAGAAGGAACCGGGTAAATAAAAAATATTTATAGCAATGAGAAAGATATACTGTTTGTTATTAATTATGCCCCTTTCGCTGTCAGCATTGATAGCACAGGAGCCGGATATGATATCAGGGGAAACAATTTCACAGGAGTACCTGCAGAATTATCTTGATAACCCTGTTATAAGGGCCAGGTATAATAATGATCCCTTTGATAACGAGAGGGCGGTTAAACTGGATGGCAAGATGCCCTATGTGTCCGGCGAATTGCTTAATCCCGGGCAGGCATATGTTCATGAGCTTGAGGAACGTTCGGTGGTGGTAAAGGAATATTTTCCGCGGCGTAAGGGTCGTGATCCCGAATTCCAGGGTGCTTTCCAGTATACAGGCTATTCTCTTTCAGATATTATCAAAGACTATATAATATCTAAAAATAATAAAGGTGAATTCGGACTGAATACAGACCTCTATGTAATAGTGGAGAATGACAAAGGAGAGTCGGCTGTTTTCAGCTGGGGGGAGCTTTTCTATACAAACCATAATCACGATATTATTATTGCAACACATGTACAGCCGGTATTTCCTACCTCAAGTGATGATGAATGGCCATTGCCGGATGATATACGCCTGGTGGCGTCAAACGATATGGTCAGTGTAAGGAATATAGATAAACCTTCAAAGATCATAATACGGTCATTCCCCCGTAGCTTTCCCGGGAATAAAGGCCTGCGGCCCCTTTTCTCATCTGAGATTGAAATTAATGGTCCGGAGAATAAAAAAACTGTAATCGATAATGCAGAGACGGAAAGTGATTTATTTTTAAGTCGTGACCTTATCTTTTTCGGAACGCACAAAGGACTTAAAGGTCCGCGCAGGTACACAGGAGTGCCCCTTTCAGAGATACTCAGGGATAATTACAATTTTTCTGACCCGGATCTGGCAAAAGGACTTATTGCCATTGGATCCAGGGATGCTTACCGGGTCGTTTTCTCATTTTCCGAAGTAATGAACCGCAGTGATATGGCTGAAGTAATGCTTATTGATGAAGGCGATGATGAGGACGGTCGTTTCCAGATCCACCCCGGGGCTGATTTTTTTGCCGACAGGCACCTCAAAGGAGCAAGTCTGGCATATATAATCCTCGTTGAGTAGTAAGCTGGCAGCAGTTGATAATGCAGTCCTTGTTAATCACGGATATCTGAACTATGGTCCTTTAATAAAGGTTGGAGTTCAGTTATTTGTTCTGAAAATTAAATAATAATGTACATTTGTACTGAGGAAATTTTTGTATTAATAATATATAAGTATCATTATGTTTAATGTAAACGAATATTTCGACGGAAAAGTAAAATCCATAGGTCTTGAAAATGCTGAAGGTGTTGCCACAATAGGTGTTATGGCCCCGGGTGAATATGAATTCAACACATCAAAGCTTGAATATATGACCGTTACCACGGGCATGTTAACCGTGCAGCTGCCGGGCGACAGCAGCTGGAAAAAGTACGGGGCGGGAGAAACCTTTATAGTGGAAAAAGACAGCAGCTTTAAAGTAAGGGTTGAGGAACCCACAGCCTATAAATGCCTTTATAAATAGCAGGCAGTAAAATAATCTGCGGAGACTGAAAGGCCTCACAGTAATACAGCTGAAAGTACTCAGTAAATAATCTGCGGAGACTGAAAGGCCTCACAGTAATACAGATAACCCTTTAAAACCAATAGCTATGGCAGGTCCCAAAGGTTCGAAATATTACGATGTCTTTCTCAGGTACCAGATCAACCTGGAGACAGTGGATGATGAAAAGATACTCGACAGTGAAGGATTCGGTCTGCTTGATGCCGTTAACCGGACAGGATCACTGGCTGCCGCCGCTGCCGAAACGGGTATGAGTTACCGGAAGGCATGGGGTATAGTAAGGGAGCTGGAAGAAAAGCTGGGCTTTAACCTTGTCTGTAAAAGTCGCGGTGGCGCCGAAGGCGGGCATACCTACCTGAGTGATGAGGGCAGTAAGCTTATCAGGGCATATAATGAGCTTACAGAGCAATTCAATACATCCATGAAGGAGGTTACCAGGAGATTCTTCTGGAGTATAAATGAAAAGCCGGATAAGATTAAGGGCGCAAAAGGAAAGTAATATGATAAAAGGAACAATTAAGAACGGTGTCAGCTTAACAGTATTGTTTTTTTGCCTTGTACTCTTTCTTCTCTCATCATGTGCGGAAAAGAAGGAGAAGGAAATAATAATCTTTCATGCCGGCAGCCTGTCGCTTCCCATAAAAGATGCTGCCAGTGAGTATATGGAGCTTAACCCTGAGCTTAATATATTGCTTGAAGGAGCAGGCAGTGTGGAGTGTGCAAGAAAAATAACAGAGCTTAAGAAAGCCTGTGATATAATGGCCTCGGCCGATTATAAGGTGATAGAAAAATTCCTTATGCCCGGCTATACAGACTGGAATATATGGTTTGCCACCAATGAGATAGTTATAGGATATAATGACAGGTCAGAATATTCGGACAGTATAAATGATGGTAACTGGTACGGTATACTGGCTGATAAAAATGTTGTATATGGACGGGCCGATCCCAACGCCGATCCCTGCGGATATCGCTCGGTCATGATGTTTAAGCTTGCAGAGCGCTATTATGAAAGGGAGGGACTCGCTCAGGGGCTGACTTCGAAGGACCGGAATATGATAAGGCCCAAGGAGGTTGATCTTGTAGCCCTGCTGGAAACGGGGGCACTGGATTATATCATACAATATAAATCAGTATGTGAGCAGCACGGACTCGATTATATCAGCCTGCCAGCTGAAATAAACCTCTCAGATCCCGGATTCGAAGACCTGTATAATAAAGTGAGCGTGGAAATAACAGGTGAGAGTCCGGGTGAAAAAGTAAGCATCTCAGGCAGCAGTATGATATACGGGATAACAATACCTTATGATGCACCCAACAGGGAGGCCGCCGCGTCTTTCCTTGAATATTTCCTCGGAGAGAAAGGCCGTTTAATACTGGAGGCAAACGGACAATCACCCCTTGATATCCGGCTTTCAGGTGAGGCCAGATCATTGCCTGAAAAGCTGCAGGCATTCTTTGACTGATAAACTATCGGATTTCCCGGTATTATTCCTATTTTTGCGACATGCAAATTTATACATGACCGTACAGGTTTATGCCGCTCATAATTTTAAATGGATAGCCAAAGATGGATAAGCGCAGCCCTTTTCACTGGATAATACTCATACTGTCATCGCTGGTGCTGCTTTTTATACTTGCACCATTGCTGGGTATGGTACTTGACACTTCGGCCTCTGATTTTTTTGAGACGGTAAAGGATGATGAGGTACAGGCCAGCGTATGGCTGACCCTGTCTGTGGCCTTCATGGCCACACTCGTTTTTTCCTTTATGGCGGTGCCCTTTGCCTGGCTTATGGCCAGGTATGATTTTCCGGGTAAGAGTATGGTGCAGGGACTGATAGATCTGCCGGTGGTGCTGCCTCATTCGGCGGCAGGGATAGCCCTGCTGGGTTTTATTTCGCGCGATGGCCTGCTGGGTAAGGCAGCTGATACGGTAGGACTTAATCTTGTTGGCAATCCCGCAGGCATAGCACTGGCCATGGCTTTTGTCAGCCTGTCATTCCTGATAAACGCTGCAAGGGATGGCTTTGAGGCTGTCCCGGAAAGGCTGGAAAAAGCGGCCATGAACCTGGGGGCATCACCGGTGAAAATGTTTTTTACCGTATCACTGCCCCTGACATGGAGGAATATTGCATCCGGATTTATAATGATGTTTGCCAGGGGTATGAGTGAGTTCGGTGCTATAGTGATAGTGGCATATCACCCCATGACGGCTCCCGTGCTGATTTATGAGAGGTTTAACCAGTTCGGGCTGTCGTATGCCAGGCCGGTTTCGGTGTTTTTTATCCTTGT
>JBKHBA010000048.1:0-12013 GCA_046542595.1 Bacteroidales bacterium
TGACGGGCGTGATCATCGGTCATTATAAAAATGATATTGGGCTTTTCATTCCTTTCACTGCAGGAAAAAAGCAGAACCGTCACTGACAGGATAATAATCTTTTTAATCGATCCCATGATAGAAACTATTATGTATTAATTGTAGCTTTATATTAATTCCTCAGACAGAACTTTTCTCAGGTCATTGGGTTTAATATTTTCATCTATCTCACCCAGTTCGGCTATCGACACCTTTCCTCTTTCCTCTGACACAACAATAACGATACAATCTGTAAGTTCACTTATACCTATTGCAGCCCTGTGCCTCATACCAAAACGGGGTGGCAGGTTAGGATTATCAGTGGCAGGGAGGGGGCATCTGGCAGCATATATCTTGCCCGATTCAATAAGTACAGCCCCGTCATGCAGCGGGCTGTTCCTGAAAAATATTGTTTTAAGCAGTTCAGCGCTTATCTTCGAATTAATAATCTCACCACCTTCTGCATACATCTCAAGCGAACTGCGCCTTGAGATAACTATCAGGGCACCTGTTTTTGTTTCTGCGAGCCACTCTATAGCCCGCACTATCTCTTCTATATCCGTTTGTTTCTGCCTTGACGCAACAGAGCCCCCGCTGAAAAAACGTTCAATGGAGAAGCTTCCTCCTGCCATGTAACGGCTGCCTATCATCAATAGAAAACGTCTTATTTCCTGCTGAAAAACAATGATAAGCACTATTACACCACCTCCGAAAACGGCCGCCATTATCGAGCTTATAAGCTCCATCTGCAATAACTCCACTACCTTCCAGAAAAGGTAAACAACAAATATGCCTACGAATATTGTTATGGCAGCCGATCCTCTTATTAAACGGTAAAGCTGGTAAAGGATAAAAGCCACCAGGATAATATCTATTATATCTAATATTGTGATCGGGGGCATATAATAATTTTTAGTCTTCAGGACAAATGTAAAAAAATAAAAGCTAATTAAAGTGCAGAACCTCTTAAACTGCTTATCAGTTTTACCGCCTCTGCAGCCTCAGCCACATCATGCACCCTCAGAAATGATGCTCCTTTCATAAGTGCAACAGTATTCAGAACAACAGTGCCGTTAAGGCCCTCCTCCGGTGTTATACCCAGTGTCTTCCATACCATTGATTTACGGGACAGACCGGCCATAAGAGGCAGATCAAGAATCTGAAAGCGCTCCAGGTTGTTCAGCAGAATAAAATTATGCCTGATTGTCTTGCCGAAACCAAAACCGGGGTCAATTATAATATCCTTAACGCCCCTTTGTACCAGTTCACGTTTCTTCCCGGAAAACCATTTCAGAAGCTCTGCTACAATATCATCATAGAAGGGATCAATATGCATGGTTTGGGGCATCCCTTTCATATGCATAAGGACATAGGGGATATTATGCTTTTCAATAACACTGAACATTCCCTCATCAAGGTTTCCGCCTGAGATATCATTTATCATATCCACCCCGTAATGAGCAATAGCCATATCAGCAAGACCTGACCTGAAGGTGTCAAGCGACAGTACAGCCCGCGGGTATTCCCTGCGCAGCAATTTCAAAGCCCTGGTAACCCTTTCGGCCTCTTCCTTTTCATTCGTATCCGCGGCACCGGGCCGCGATGAATATCCTCCTATATCCAGAATGTCCGCACCTGATTCAAGCATCTTTGCAGCCCGGCTGATAATATCACTGTCGCTTTGCAGGCGGCTGCCACTGTAAAAAGAATCCGGGGTAATATTAAGGACGCCCATTATAAGCGGCTTTTCAAGCGTATATAAATGGCCGCCCAGGTTTATTTTTTTACTCATAGGTATATTGTTTATAATGGCATTTAATTACTGTCCCTCCTCCCTGCCCTCTTAGAAAAATCCGACCATGCATGTCCAGGGAAATTTTAATGCTTAAATTCTTTATATTCCTTTAGTACCGGGTATCAGCAATTAAAATATACTGAATACAAATAACAAAAATAAAGTTTTAGTTCATAATATTATGAACCGGCTACAAAAGCTGCAGCATTAAAAGCAGGGCGAAGCCCCCCTGTGAGTTATTTTCAGGGTTTTATATATGCAGTATTAAAAGCAGGGCGAATCCCTCATAGAAATAGGCTTAACTTATTATATTTGTAAACCAGAAAACGCTTTACGGCTTTAGCATACAAGGAACATGAAACTGATCGTCATAGAAGGACTCGACGGTGCCGGCAAGTCCACACAGATAAAAAAACTCAGGGATTATTTTTCCGGGCATGGACTGGGACATGAGTTTATTCATTTTCCCAGGACATCGGCTCCGTATTTCGGTGAGCTGATAGCCCGCTTCCTGCGAGGTGAATACGGGCAGCTTAACGAGGTTGATCCCTACCTTGTTGCAATGCTCTATGCAGGAGACAGAAGGGATATAGCTCCCCGGCTTTACTCCTGGATGCAAGAAGGCAAATATGTATTGCTCGACAGGTATGTATACTCTAACATAGCATACCAGTGTGCAAAACTGGAAGACGAAAAGGAAAGGGAAACATTAAAAAAATGGATTCTCGATCTTGAATTCACTCATTTTGGCATACCCGTACCGGCGGTCAATATTTTCCTGGATGTGCCCTTTGAATTTACCGCCGCTAAATTAGTGAACAGCCGATCAGGCTCCGACAGGGATTATCTTAAGGGTAATAATGATATCCATGAAAGCAACCTGGATTTTCAGAAAAAAGTCAGGCAGGTATATTTAAGCACCGCGGCGGAAGACAATACACTGGAGCTTATTGAATGTACAGACAGTAAAGGGTCTATGTCGGCTCCCGGAGATATATTCAGTGGCATAATAAAATTATTACAGAAAAAGAATATAATAATATGATCAGCACTAAGGATTTGAGCCGGTTTATTGCCGGTTTTGTATTTATTTTTTCCGGCCTTGTGAAAGGTATTGACCCCATGGGTTCAATGTATAAATTCATTGATTATTTCACTGCCTTCCGTCTTGATGCACTGGAGCCCCTGGCTTACATCCTGGGTATAATACTCTGTACTGCTGAGTTTATTATTGGCTTTGCCATATTAACAGGACTGAGGATGAAAATTGCATCCTGGGGATTATTAATATTCATGGCTTTGTTCACTCCTCTCACCCTTTACCTTGCAATATCAGATCCTGTTGACGATTGCGGCTGCTTTGGTGACGCCATCCATCTGACCAACTGGCAAACATTCTATAAGAATATCATAATTTCAGTATTTGTTATTATAGTGTTCATCAAAAGGAAGAGATACAGGACTCTGTCAAAACCACTTAATGAATGGTTAATACTGCTGGCCGTGACCGTAGCCTTTATACTTTTTACACAATATAACAGAAGACACCTGCCACTTGCAGACTTCCGACCCTACAGTACGGGAACTGATATAGCTGCAGACATGTCCATACCTGAAGGAGCACCGGTGGATGAATACGAAACGATACTTATCTATGAGAAAGATGGCCGGCAGGAAGAATTCACACTCGAAAACTACCCCTCAGATGACAGCACATGGGTTTTTGTTGACTCAAAATCAAAGCTGATAAGTAAAGGCTATACACCACCCATAAATGATTTCAGTCTTATAACACCCGATGGTCAGGATCTGACAGATATTGTTTTGGAAGATGAGGGCTTTAGCCTGTTTATGCTCAGTACAGAATTCGCGGAAGCAGACCCTGATATTATTGACAGGGGTATTGAGACAGGACTCAGGTGCCAGGAAAACGGGATAGACTTTTATATTCTGAGTTCCTCTGTTCCGGCCTTTATAGAAAATTCCGGTAATTTCAATATGCTTCTTGTTGATGAAACAACATTGAAAACAATTATACGGTCCAACCCGGGCTTTATGTCGATAAAAAAAGGTGTTATAACCGGAAAATGGGCAGGAAGGGACCTTCCAGGCAAAGATGAGATAATCGGGATCATAAAAAATTCATACCCGCCAGGGGAAGAAAATGATACAGCTGTGCTTATCTTATTGCTGTCCGCTATATTATTTATATCATTTATGACTAACTTTATACTGCTAAAACAATTAAAAGCCAATAAAGCATGAGAAGAAGAATAGTAGCAGGTAACTGGAAAATGAATAAGAACCTGGAAGAGGGTATTGCACTGGCTAAAGCAGTAGACTCTTTTATGCAGGCCAGTGATGTGGCGGACGTGGAGGTTATACTCTGTACTCCTTTCATCCATCTGGCACATATTGCAGAATCATTGAAAGCGGATAAACTGAGCTGTGGGGCCCAGGACTGTTCGGATAAAGAATCGGGGGCATATACCGGTGAAACGTCTGCTTCCATGATAAAATCCACAGGCGCACAGTATGTTATAATAGGCCACAGTGAAAGAAGGGAGTATCATAATGAGACTGATGAGTTGTTGAACACAAAAATCAATATGGCACTGAAAAACAGCCTTGGGGTAATATTCTGTTGCGGTGAGGTGCTGGAAGAAAGGGAGAATGATAATCATTTCAATATTGTCAGAGAGCAGCTTGTAGAAGGTCTTTCCGGTATACCTGCTGCTGAGCTTATAAATATTATTATTGCATACGAACCGGTATGGGCTATAGGTACAGGCGTAACGGCCAGCGCAGAACAGGCGCAGGAAATGCATTCATACATAAGGTCTGTTATCAGTGAACTGTATGGTGAGGAACAGGCAGCTGAAATAACCGTACTGTACGGGGGAAGCTGTAAACCGGGAAACGCCGCTGAACTGTTCTCTATGAAAGATGTTGATGGCGGACTAATAGGCGGCGCATCGCTTAAAGAAGAAGACTTCGGTAAAATTATTGAATCATTCCCCGTCTGATGAGACAGGTCCCGGCTATTACATTATTATTATTCCTGACATTGCCCCTTATACAGGTTAATGCACAATTTAACTCCTCCTTTACAGGTGATCCCGGCACCTATACAAGCGAATTATCCGCTTTCATGGGACCCAATCTTAATGAGGAACAGTCACTTATGCTGAACAGTCTTATCAGCAAGTGGGACAGTGCAATGATTGAGACCGGGACCAGGAACCTAATTATCTCAGTCTCAATAAACCTTGAAAGCAAAAGGATGAGGCCCAGGCCTCATTTTACTGATTTTATAGCCACATTAATTACATTTATTGACTATGATATTGACAATGACAAATTCAGGACCTGGCTGGAGGGACTTAATAAGCTGTCAGCCGCACAGGGGACAAGGGTAAGTGAGATCACATCATTTATCAACACGGCACAAGGGCTTATACGCGATAATATATTATACCAGACAAGCAGCGTAACATGGAAAACAGGCAGCAACAGGTTCAGCTTTACCAATGACAGTATATTTATTATCAGCATACCGGAATCCGATATTACATGTTATGCGCAGCACGACAGTACAATAATATATGACACGCAGGGATCATACAGTCCGGTTACAAAAATATGGAATGGCCGGGACGGTATTATAACCTGGGAAAGGGCCGGCTATCCCCCGGACGAGGTATATGCCGAAGCTTCCACTTATACAATAGACCTGGCCAGGTCTTCCTACGGGATAGACTCTGTACTGTTTATAAATAACACCTATTTTGACCGGCCTGTATACGGCAGGCTGGAAAACAGGACAGTGAATATAATAAAACAGGAAAATGCACGCTATCCCAGGTTTGAAACCTACCAGAAAGAATTCTTCCTGGAAGATATTTATGAAAATATAGATTTTACGGGCGGACTGGAATTTGAGGGTGCTATTGTCAATGGTAAAGGTGAGCCTCATAATCCTGCCATAATTGAAATGTACAGAAATGATACCCTGTATGTTAAAGCACGTGCTCCCAGCTTTCTTTTTAACAGGGAAAATATCCAGACACAAAGCACCGAGTTCATACTGTACCTTGATGAAGATACTATTTACCATTCAGACATAGCATTCAGCTTTAATGTGCCAGACAGGGAGCTAAATACATTTAAATCCAGGTTCCCCACATCAAAGAGCCCTTATTATAACTCTTACCATAAGATGGATATGTATTTTGATTACCTGAGCTGGAAGATGGATGAATCGCTTATAACCCTCTCGAGGGCCAGGGGGGCAAGCATAGGCCAGGCATATTTTGAGTCAAATTCCTACTTCAGTGAGCAGGAATTCATCAAACTGCTGGGTATCGATGATTATCACCCTCTTTTCCGGCTGAAGGCATTTGCTGAATGGTATTATAATGATACTTTCCCCGTAGATCAGCTGGCCAGCTGGATGAAACAGAAAAAAGAATATGTGATGGCTATGTGCATTGATCTGGCCAATAAAGGTTTCCTGTTCTTTGACAGGTTAAATGATGAGGTTACAATAAAACAAAAGCTTTATGACTATCTCGATTCATATGCGAAAAAGAAGGACTATGATGTAATGACCATCTTCAGCGAAACAAGAAGTCCTCTTGATAACGCAAAGCTGGATATGAGAAATTATAAAATGAATATTGAAGGTGTTCCCGGAGTGTCACTAAGCGATTCCCAGAATGTACAGATCTATCCGTATGACAGGAATATATTACTGGAAGAGAACAGGGGCTTTGAGTTCGACGGTGTGGTACAGGCAGGTATGATCACCGTCTTCGGGCACGAGTTTAAATTTAATTATGACACATTTAAAATAAAACTGGCCAAAGTTGACTCCATAATGCTGGCTGTGGAGACAGGCCAGGTGGATGAGCAGGGACGGGCACTGGCAAGACAGGTGGAAGACCTGATACAGATGACAAACGCAGAGCTATTGATAGACCGTCCGGATAATAAATCCGGACTGGCCAGCCTTGAACAATATCCAATATTCCATGCATACA
Source organism: Bacteroidales bacterium (assembly GCA_046542595.1). Taxonomy (GTDB): domain Bacteria; phylum Bacteroidota; class Bacteroidia; order Bacteroidales; family VadinHA17; genus UBA9300. The sequence continues at coordinate 6,856 of JBKHBA010000048.1, forward strand.
GTGAATCCTATGTTTTTTATGATAAGATACCCGGACTGGAAGGGGTATACCCTCAATCAGATTATTTTTTCAGGCTGGAGCCTTTCACCTTTGAGAATACTGACAGGCTGAGCCCGGACGACCTGGATCTCCGGGGAACATTCCACGCAGGTAAGATACTGGAACCCATGGATCAGACACTGACACTGCAACATGATAATTCCCTTGGCTTTTATTACAGTATACCGGAAGAAGGTCTGGATGTGTACGGGGGTCAGGGCCAACTGTATAACAGCATTGAGATGAGCAACCGCGGACTGAAAGGGGATGGGAGGCTGAATTACCTTACAGCCTCCGTAGAATCAGATGAGTTCAGGTTTTTTCCTGATTCATTGCTGGCAGTAAGCTCTTCACTGACCATAGGAGAGAATAGCGTTTTTCCCGAAGTTATGGCTGATGCAACAGATATCAGGTGGTATCCCGATGATGATGAGTACTATATTGAGCCGCGGGGCGATTCCGAATTCAGTATGTTTGATAACGAAACCAGTCTTGATGGCCGGCTGCTGCTGAAAAGCACAGGACTCTCCGGCAGTGGGGAAATCAATCTTACAGATTCTTACCTGAAAGGGGATAATCTCTCTTTTACCCCTATGACCATACAGGGAGACTCTGCCGACTATAACCTGAAATCAATATCCGGTGACGGCTTCGCCTTCATTGCAGAAGATGCCAGAACACTTATTGATTTTGAAAATCAGCTTTCCACTTTCAGTCTCAACACGGATTCATCAACAGTGAAATTCCCGGAGGTGAATTATATATGCACGATGACAGATTTTGAATATGACATGCAGGACAGGGTATTGTCTATGACACAAAGAGAAAAAGAGGCAGATGAACTGATGAGTGCCGGAGAACTGCTTAAACAGGATATGGATAATCTTGAAGAACCGGGCTTTTTCAGCACACACATGACAAACGACACTATCAGCTTCAGGGCCGGCAAGGGGGAGTACCTGCTCGAAGAAGAAAAGGTGATAGCGGATAATGTTAATTATATACCGGTGGCTGACGAACTTATACAGCCTGAAGACGGTGTGCTGGGAATAAATAAAGGTGCCAGGTTCGACCCGCTGGATAATGCAATAATAGCAATTAATAAAAAGCATATTATACACGATGCCAGTGTTAATATTATTAGAAGCACAAGATACACAGCCGGCGGCCTGTATGATTATATTGACGCAACAGGAGCGGTACAGACAATAGAATTTAACGAGATAACTGTCGATTCACTGAGATCAGAAGGGAAAGGCCATATACCAAAGAATGATAATTTTATGCTGAGCCACAACTTCAGCTTTCTGGGAGATGTCAGCTTTACAGCCGGCAGGGATCAGCTGTACTTCCTGGGCAGCGCCGGCATTGTACATGACTGCGACTATATAGGCTCAGCCCCAATGAAATTTGAAAGCCATATCGATCCTGAAAATGTGATGATCCCGGTAAGCGATAAGCCGCGCGACATAAACGGGAACCTTATCACTGTGGGAACATATATCTCAACCGATTCCACACATATATACTCGGCTTTCCTGTCGCCCGGTAAATCATGGAGCGACACACCCCTGGTGCAGGCCAGCGGATATATTGTTTTTGACAGTGAGGACGGCAAATACAAGGTTGCCAGCAAAGAAAAACTTGCTAATATATCCCTCCCGGGAAGTATTATCAGCTTTGACAGGAATAACTGCGAGGTTTACAGTGAGGGATCCGTTAACACCGGCCTCGACTATGGACTGATGGATATCAGCAGTTCCGGCCAGGTAAAACACTATACCGATTCGGGCAGAGTGGAACTCAACCTTATCCTGGCCCTTGACTTTCATTTCCTTGATGAAGCAATAAAAATAATGGCCGATGAGATAAGGTATATACCAACACTCGAAGCTGTTGATATAAGTGGTAATGAATACAGTCTGGCCATGCAAAACCTGCTGGGAGAGAAAGTCGCAGCCACGCTTAAAGAGGAGATGGACCTTTTCGGTATAGCACGCAGCCTGCCGGAAGGATTCGAGCCTGAGCTACTGCTTAATGATGTAAAAATGACATGGAACCAGGAATACCAGTCGTACCGCTCAGAAGGGGAAATTGGCATCGGCTTTATCGGCAAACAGGCTTTGAATGTTTATGTTGACGGATTCATTGAGCTGCAGAAAAGACGGTCCGGTGATATGCTTGATATATACCTGAAGGTGGATGATGCCACATGGTACTGGTTCAGCTATACCAGGGGAGTGATGATGGCATTGTCAGGGAATAACAGCTTTAATAAAAGCCTGACCGGCGAAAAAACGAGGGACAGGAGGCATCCTGAACATTCAACACGAACACCCTATACCTATATGATAGGTGTGCAGGACCGGCTTGACAGCTTCCTCAGAAGGATGAGACAGGAGGAACAGGAAGACGCCGTCTATGAGGACCCTGTTGATTACCAGCCTGAAACTTATCATTAAAAAATCGTCATTATTTCACATTAAGAGTATGATTGGTTTTTAATGGTAAGTTCCATGTGGCCAATGAAATAAATAAAATATAATCACATGAATAATGAATATGCAATTATTCTTTTCAAATATTAAGGAAGGGAATATTTTCACTTTAGATGAGAATGAGTCGAAGCATATAATAAAGGTTCTCAGGCATAAAAAAGGAGACCTTATTTATATTACCGATGGCAGGGGTAAACTGTACAGCGCAACTATTATCAGCGATGATCCCCGTCAATGCAGGGCTTCAGTTAGCGGCACCCCCGTTTCTGTTGACAGGCATAATTATTACCTGCATATAGCAATAGCTCCTACAAAAAACCATGACAGGCTGGAATGGTTTGTGGAAAAATCTGTGGAGATGGGTATTGATGAGATTACACCTGTTATATGCGAGCACTCGGAGCGTAAAAGAGTAAGGATTGACAGGCTTCAAAGAGTTATGCTGTCAGCAATGAAGCAATCATATAAGGTACACCTGACAAAAATAAATAAGGCTGTCGATGTCAGTGATCTCATCAGGAATGAGTTCGATGGTAATAAATATATCGCTTACCTGGACAAAACCGGAAACACAGCCAGCCTCCTGGCAGCCTGCAAGAAAAATACCAATGCTCTGATTCTAATAGGACCGGAAGGAGATTTCAGCAGGGAAGAGATAAATACGGCCCTCGAAAATGATTTTACCCCCATAAGCCTTGGCAATAGCAGGTTAAGGACGGAAACAGCAGGCCTCGCAGCTTGCTGCGCGGTATATTTTGCTAATCAATAAAACCATCCAGCTTATCAATATCTGTTAAAAGATCCCGGATCACCCTGTCAGCGGGTCTCTTTTCCGGGATACCCATTTTTAACAACTGCCCAGTGAAACAGTATTCAAATCCCCAGGCATCAGCATACAGGTCAACTGCCGAGGTATCAATACTTTTATAATCAATAAAGAGGGTAGAGACATTCTTCATAGGCATCATCCTTGATTATACATTAAAAACGATGCCTCCTTTAAATTATTGCAGGCCCGTTAATTAATTGTAAGGCTGAGGCTCTTCTCTTCTATCATTTTTCTCATATTGATGAGAGCATACCTCATTCGCCCCAGGGCCGTGTTTATGCTTACATTCGTCTGCTCGGCTATCTCTTTGAAAGACAATCCTGCATAATGACGCAGAACTACAACCTCCCGCTGGTCTTCCGGCAGTTTATCAAGTAATAACCTTACATCACTTATTATCTGCTCCCTGACTATATCATCCTCAACATTATCCTCCGCCAGTCTCTTTTCATTGAAAATATCAGCCTCATAATCATCATTTGAGTACATTTTCATCTGTTTCTCCCTGCGAAAATGGTCAATAATAAGATTATGTGCTATCCTCATGGTCCAGGACAGGAACTTACCGCTGTCAGTGTATTTACCGGCTTTCAGCGAATGAATAACCTTCAGGAATGTTTCCTGGAAGATATCTTCAGCAAGGCTCTGTTCTCTTACATAAATTGAGATATATGTAAAAAGCCTGTTCTTATGACGCTGTATAAGATTTTCTATACCGGAGCGATTGCCATTAATAAACTGCTTAACTAACTCCCGGTCAGTGTAATTTACTTTCATTCTAACTCGTATTGGTTTAAGAGTAGAATTTTTCTATAAGCAGTCCTCCTTTATTTATCAATAGTTAGAAATGAATTACGTCATGCAATTACGGAAAAAAATATTACAATTAAAAATATTACTTTTGTTGCCCTGTAAAATTTTATAAAAAAAGGCTTTAATTCTATATGACAAATAACAGGTCAGACCATATAATGATCAAGGGAGCAAGGGTTCATAACCTTAAAAACCTGAGCGTGAATATACCTCAAAACAACCTGGTTGTGGTAAGCGGTGTGTCAGGATCAGGTAAATCATCCCTGGCTTTTGACACTGTATATGCGGAAGGCCAGCGCAGGTATGTGGAAAGCCTGTCTTCCTATGCCAGGCAGTTCCTGGGCCGCATGAACAAACCTGAAGTTGATTTTATTAGTGGCATACCCCCGGCCATAGCTATTGAGCAGAAGGTAAACACGCGTAACCCACGGTCAACTGTAGGAACATCAACTGAGATATATGATTATTTAAGATTGTTATATGCCCGTGCAGGCAGGACATATTCCCCTGTTTCGGGCAGGGAGGTAAGGCGTCACAGCGTGGATGATGTAGTTGATTTTATTTCAGGGCAGGAACCGGGTACGAGGATGCTTATTTTATCACCCGCTACAATACCTGAAAACATAGACATTAAGGAATACCTCTCCTTCCTGAAACAGCAGGGATTCAACAGGATAAAGATTAAAGATTCCGTATACAGGATCAGTGATACCGATGATATTATTAAAAATATCAGCCCCGGACAGGAAACAGCCATTGTCATTGACAGGATTGTGTCTGATAAGGAAAGTGAAAACCTGAGCAGGATAGCAGATTCCGTGCAGACAGCCTTTACCACGGGTAAAGGCAGGTGTATTATTGAATCCGATAAAGGAAAGAACACCCTTCATGAGGTATTCTCTAACAGGTTCGAAGCTGACGGCATTGAATTTATTGAACCCAACGAGCACCTCTTCAGCTTTAATAACCCGCTGGGGGC
>JBKHBA010000049.1:0-11851 GCA_046542595.1 Bacteroidales bacterium
ACAGCTTATATGACTGACATAAACAAGCTGTATGATTACTGTGACAAGCAGGTTCCGGCCATAATGCCGCAGGATGTCAGCTTCAGTGACCTTAGGGACTTTATCAAATGGCTCGGCATTGATAATCCCAGGTCACAATCCAGGGTGTTATCAGGTATAAGGAGCTTCTACCGTTATATGAGTCTTGAAGGGAAGATAAGTGAGAATCCGGCTTCACTGCTTGAATCGCCACGGACAGGCACCAGGCTCCCTGATGTTCTTTCAGTGGAGGAGATTGACAGGATTATTTCATCCATTGACCTGAGTAAACCTGAAGGCCGGAGAAACAGGGCCATTATAGAAACATTATACGGCTGCGGACTGCGCGTATCGGAACTTATAGGTCTCCGCTTATCGGATATTCATTTTAAACATGAATACCTTTCTGTTACCGGTAAAGGAGACAAACAGAGGCTGATTCCCATTAATAAAAACATCACCAAAGAGATTGAGTATTATATACAGGACCGCAACCAGCTGAAAACCATCATTGATAAAAACATCCTTTTTCTCAACCGAAGAGGCAGAAAGCTCAGTCGTATAATGATATATACAATAGTACGTGAATACTGTGAGACAGCCGGTATCAGAAAGAAAGTAAGCCCCCATACTTTCAGGCATTCCTTCGCCACCCATCTTGTACAGGCTGGTGCCGACCTGAGGGCTGTACAGGAGATGCTCGGACACGAATCCATTCTTACAACAGAAGTATACACTCATATTGACCGGGTGTATCTCAGGGAAACGATAGGGCTTTACCATCCCAGGTCGGCCGGGAGAAAAAGGACTGGTAAGTGATAATCCCGGATCCCTTCCTTTAGCCAGTATTAAGCGCATAAAACCTTCGCCATTCATTATACTAATCCTTCGCCATTCATTACACTAATCCTCCGCCTTCACCACACTAATCCTCCGGCCGGACCGTAATTATCAAAGCTGCATTTTTCCGTCTTCATGCGGCTTACCTTGTTATGCCGCCGGGCTCAAGATTCTCCAGCCAGAATTTTTCCATGGTCTGCCTTACATGAAAGGAGGTGTTCTCCCTCTCACTTATACCATGTGCCCGCATGGGATACGACATCTGGCTGAACAGCTTATTATGCTTTATCAGTTCATTTGTAAGCATCTCAAAACTCTGATAATGCACATTATCATCAGCCGTACCATGCATTATCAGCAGATCTCCTTCAAGCTTATGTGCATGCGTTATGGGCGAGCCATCACGGTAACCTTCAGGATTATCCTGTGGTGTACTCATATACCTCTCCTGGTATATGGTATCATAATTCTTCTGATCGGCAACAAAGGCCACAGCGATTCCCGTTTTGTACAACTCAGGAAAGCGAAACATGCAGTTCAGGGTCATCTGTCCTCCTCCGCTCCATCCATGGATGCCTATACGCGACTCATCTACAAAGGGATAATCCATGATTATCTGCCTTACCCCTGCTGCATGATCCAGGGCAGCAATAATACCTATCTTACGGTATATAATTTTACGCCATTCCCTTCCGCGGGGCGACCTTGTTCCGCGTGGATCTATACTCATAACCACATAACCCTGCTGCGCCAGGTACTGGTGCCACAGGTCGCCTCCACCCCAGCTGTTCTGAACCGTAGCTCCTGCCGGCTCACCGTAAACATAAAAGATAACAGGGTACTTTTTTGAGGGATCAAAATCCCGTGGTTTAATCATCCATCCATCCAGTTCAACGTCACCAATATCAACCCTGAAAAATTCTTTTGGATTCAATTCCAGATTATCGTAGCGTTCCTTTGCTTCAGTATTGCTTACCAGCAATCTCTCTTCGCTATGTCCGGGCAGGCTGACAAGTGATATCTCTGGAGGGGTAATCACATTCTGAAAGGAATGTATGGCCCATTTTGCATCGGCTGACATCTGGTATGAATGTTGTCCGGGCATATCATCAGGTGTTACTCTCTCAGCCTGACCCCTACCGTCAATCCTGCTCCTGTATAAATAACGGTCAACAGGATTGTGTGGTGATGCTATATAATATACATACCCTCCTTCAGCATCTATACAGCTGATGTTTACTACATCAAATTCACCCTTTGTAATAAGGTCCATTTTCTTCCCATCCCGCGACACTTTATAGAGGTGCAGCCAGCCGTCTCTTTCACTTGTCCAGGTAAAATATTTCTCATTTTCAAGCCACATAATATTATCATGTATATCCAGAAATGCTTCATCCCTGTCAATAAGAATGGTGGTTAAATCCATGTTTTTCACATCACCCACCCAAACAGTATTTGTGTTTTGCTTCCTGTTAAGCTGCTGTATCATAACTTCATCCGAGTTGGGGATAAAGTCCATCCTGGCGAGATAATTATTCCGGGGGTCGCCAGGTATATTGAACCATCTTGTATCACCACCATCTGCAGGTATTACACCCACTTTGACCGCCGAATTTGTTGTCCCTGCTTTTGGGTACGGCAAGGGTATGGGCACAGAATACACAGAGTCAATATTATTTATCATATAAAAAACACCTGTACCCTCGGTATCAGTTTGCCAGTATGCGATATTTTTGCCATCAGGGCTCCATCTGAAACCGTCCCTGCAATTCAGCTCCTCTTCATATACCCAGTCAAATGTGCCGTTAATAATATTATCACCACCATCATATGTAAGCTGTGTTATTTCACCACCGGACAGATCTTCCACATAAATATTCTTATTACTAACATAAGCCACCCTGGAGGCATCAGGTGAGAACCTGGCAAACATCATCGTTCTCCTCTCCACATCCTTCCCCAGTTGCTGCAGTTCCATATCATCAAGGTTCAGCACCCAGTAATCGCCCCGTGTATTATATCTCCATACCCTCCTGGTATCAGTAAATATCAATAACCTGGAATTATCTTCAGACCAGGTATAATCATCAATTATCAGGGGCTTTTCCTCACCCCGGGGTATTAATTGGGTGGAAGATATCAGAACCGTACGCTTACCCGTTTCCGCATCATACCTTATAATATCAACAGCTCCTGTGCTATTGTTTAATTCAAGGGTGGAATAACCTTCGGAATCCTTCATCCAGCGTACCGGTCCATAGCGCTCCTGTGTGTAAATGCCGTTTTTGTAAATATCCTCAAGTTTCAGCTCATTGTATTCAGGTTGCGCGCCCCCTGTAAGAGTCAAAATGATAAATGCAAATGGCAATACTTTTTTTAGAATAATTGGTTTCATGTGATTGTATTTTATTTATTTCATTGGCCATATGGAACTTACCATTAAAAATTAATCATACTCTTAATGTGAAATAATGATGAATTTTTAACCACCAGTCCCTCATCCCCAACACCATCCATCCTGAAATAATCAGTAGCATAATTTGAATGAGACATATTCCGCACTCCCCTGAGCTGGGTTCTGAAGCTTAGGCCACCTTCAACCGTAGTTGAATAGGGTCCGCCGGACCAGTGGGTATCCTCGTTTATCTGTATCCGCTCCTCGCCGTATGCACCGAAAACCATTGCACCCAGTCTGCCGTTACCTACCGGCAGTGCTTCTTCCCATTCTGAGGCCGGCTGGGTATACCATAAGGTTAGTGAAGGGTCAAAAGTCAGATCCTGAGCCTGCATAACAATCTGTAATATTGCAAATATTGAACATAGAACGGCTGTTTTCATGGCAGGAACTTCTGTTGTGATTTTTTTGACAAAATACTGTTTTTTAAATGAAATAAATGAAAAGACAGTATAAAAAACACAAAGCAGTTTGAAGTACACAATATCCCAATATAACAGTTGATTACCAACGTATTAACAAAGGATAATAAATTATAATTCTTAATAAATATTTTGTATATTTGCGACTTGATTTTTTTTATAACAAATCGTTAATGACAAAAAATAGAATTTATGGCTAAGGTTAAAAGAGTTTACACTTTCGGCGACAAGAAAGCCGAGGGTAATGCTGGTATGAAAAATTTGCTTGGTGGCAAGGGGGCCAATCTGGCTGAAATGAATCTCACAGGAGTGCCGGTACCCCCGGGTTTCACAATAACAACTGATGCCTGCACGGAATGGATTGAGCTGGGCAGTGAAAAAGTTGTTGAATTACTTAAAGAAGAGGTTGAATCGGCAATTGATAATGTTGAAAAGATCATGGGTTCGGAATTCGGATCCAGGGAAAATCCCTGTCTGCTTTCAGTAAGATCAGGCTCAAGGGTATCTATGCCGGGTATGATGGATACGGTATTGAACCTGGGAATGAATGATGATGCAGTTGTCGGACTTGCGAAAAAGACGGGCAATGAGAGGTTTGCATGGGATTCATACCGCAGGTTTGTTCAGATGTATGGTGACGTTGTAATGGGACTTAAGCCAGAATCAAAAGAAGATGTTGATCCTTTTGAAGAGATTATTGAAGCTCTTAAAGAAGAAAAAGGAATAGAAAATGATAATGAACTTTCTGTTGATGACCTGAAAACACTGGTAACAAGGTTTAAGAGAGCTGTTAAAGCAAAAACCGGCCAGGATTTCCCAACCGATCCCTGGAAACAATTATGGGGTGCTATAGGTGCTGTTTTTGGAAGCTGGATGAATAAGCGTGCCATATATTACCGCCAGATCAATAATATACCTGAAGAATGGGGTACAGCGGTAAATGTACAGGCCATGGTGTTCGGTAATAAAGGTAAAAACTCAGGAACAGGAGTTGCTTTTACACGAGATGCAGCAACAGGAGAAAACGTCTTTAACGGGGAATACCTAATTGACGCACAGGGTGAGGATGTAGTGGCCGGAACAAGGACACCGCAACAGATAACACATGAAGGATCACTGCGATGGGCTAAGCTTGCAGGTGTCAGTGAAGAGGAAAGGGCTTCAAAATTCCCCTCTCTTGAAGAAATAATGCCTGAAGTATACAAGGAGCTCTTTACCATACAGAAAGAGCTGGAAGATCATTATGGCGATATGCAGGATCTGGAATTTACCATAGAGGACGGAAAGCTATGGTTACTGCAGACAAGGAATGGAAAACGCACAGGTGCTGCTATGGTGAAGATAGCTATTGACCTGCTCAAAGAAGGTAAGATTGATGAAAAAACAGCCCTTTTCCGCCTCGAAGCCAATAAACTGGACGAGCTGCTACACCCGGTATTTGATAAAAAAGCACTGGCTAAGGCTGAAGTCATAGGAAAAGGACTGCCTGCCTCCCCGGGTGCCGCTACCGGACAGATAGTATTTTTTGCAGACGAAGCTGATAAATATCCTGCCTCAATACTGGTACGTATAGAGACATCACCGGAAGATCTTGAAGGCATGAATATTGCCAAGGGAATACTTACAGCACGCGGCGGAATGACCTCACATGCTGCTGTTGTAGCACGCGGAATGGGAAAATGCTGTGTATCCGGTGCAGGAAATATCATTATTAACTATAAAGAACGGAAAATGAAAGCCTCCGGCAAGACCTATAAGGAGGGCGACTGGATATCATTGAACGGTACTACCGGAGAAGTATATGAATCAGAGATAGATACAATTGAGCCACAGATTGGTGGAGCTTTCGGTGAAATAATGGAGCTGGCTGAGAAATTCTCCAGGATGGATGTAAGGACAAATGCCGACTCACCCAAAGATGCCGAAACAGCCAGGAAGTTTGGTGCCAAAGGTATAGGCCTGTGCCGTACAGAGCATATGTTCTTCGAAGGTAGCAGGATAAAAGCAATGAGAGAAATGATCCTTGCTGATAAAGAAGAAGACAGGCGTAAGGCACTGGATAAACTTCTCCCATACCAGAGAGAAGATTTCGAAGGTATACTGGAAGCTATGCAGGGATATGGCGTTACCATTCGCCTGCTTGATCCGCCACTGCATGAATTTGTGCCTCATGAAGAAGAGAACCAGGCTGCTATGGCCAGTGAGATGGGAATAAGCGCTGAAGAAGTAAAGGCTAAAGTTGATTCATTGCATGAATTTAACCCTATGCTCGGACACCGCGGATGCCGTCTTGGCAATACTTACCCGGAAATAACAGAAATGCAGGCAAGGGCTATTATTGAAGCTGCCTGTAATCTCAAAAAGAAAGGGATAGATGCCAGACCTGAAATAATGGTGCCTCTTATTGGTGGCGTTGAAGAATACAAAATGCAGGAGAAGATAATCCGCGATACCGCCGAAGATGTATTCAGGGAAAAGGATATAAAAGTGGACTACCTGGTGGGAACAATGATAGAAATACCACGGGCAGCCCTTACCGCCGACAAGATAGGTGAGGTGGCGGAATTTTTCTCCTTCGGAACAAATGACCTTACCCAGATGGCATTTGGTTATTCCAGGGACGATGCCGGCAGATTCCTGCCTGTATACCTGAAAAAAGGCATCCTCAAATATGATCCTTTCCAGGTTCTTGACCAGGAAGGTGTAGGACAGCTTGTAAGGATGGGTACAGAAAGGGGACGTGCCGCCAATGCAAATCTCAAAGTAGGTATTTGCGGCGAACATGGAGGAGAACCCAGTTCAGTTGAATTCTGTAACTCAGTGGGAATGGACTATGTCAGCTGTTCACCTTTCAGGGTGCCAATAGCCAGGCTGGCTGCTGCACAGGCTAATGTAAGGTAAGACTTTATCAGGACTATAATAAAAAAAGATGGTGTGATTATTTACACCATCTTTTTTTTTCCAAACCTGAGTAAGACTGAGATAATGATATCAACAGGTGCAGACGGACTTTAATAATACCACCAGATATCAAATAACATAAATTCAAAAAGCACATGGCACCCAAATATTTTTAACTTTGTGTTTTATGAATTAAACTTTTTAGCAATGGTCACAAAAAAAGATCTACTGATCTATAATATCACCGAACCGGAAGAAATAATTTATAATCCCGGTTACGAATATCTGTTCAAAGCTGAGACCAGCCCGGATCTGGAAGGCTATGAAAAAGGAATACTGACGGATACCGGTGCTGTAGCGGTTGACACCGGAATATACACCGGCAGGTCTCCTAAAGACAAGTACATAGTGCTGGATGATAAAACAAAGGATACCGTATGGTGGAAATCAGAAAAAGCAGAGGTATCGGATAATAAGCCTATCAGCAAAGAAATCTGGGAGCATGGAAAAAAACTGGCTTCCGATCAGTTATCCGGGCAGTAATTATACGTAATGGACTGCTATGCAGGCGCCAACGAAAACACACGTCTGAAAATCAGGTTCATAATGGAGGTGGCATGGCAGGCACACTTTGTAAAAAATATGTTTATCCGTCCGACCGAGGAAGAACTGGAGACATTTGAGCCCGATTTTGTTTTTCTTGTTGCATCTAAAACATCCAACAGTCAATGGAAGGAACAGGGACTTCATTCGGAAACATTTGTATTTTTCAATCTTTCTGAGAATATGGCAGTGCTGGGTGGAACATGGTATGGCGGAGAACTGAAAAAAGGCATATTCTCTGTGATGAATTATTACCTGCCCCTGCAGAATATAGCCGCAATGCATTGTTCGGCCAATGTGGGTAAAAACAATGATGTTGCTATCTTTTTCGGCCTGTCAGGAACAGGTAAGACTACCCTTTCAACCGATCCTGACAGGGCCCTGGTAGGTGATGATGAACATGGCTGGGATGATGACGGTATATTTAATTTTGAAGGAGGCTGCTATGCCAAATGCATACACCTGAGCAAGGAAAAGGAACCAGACATTTATAATGCCATACGAAGGGATGCCCTTCTTGAGAATGTAGTTGTAAAAAACGATGGCTCTATAGATTTCGATAATGACAGCAAGACAGAGAACACCAGGGTGTCATACCCTATCTATCATATAGACAATATTGTAAAACCGGTATCAAAAGCGGGTCATGCTTCAAAAGTCATTTTCCTTACTGCAGATGCTTTTGGTGTGTTACCTCCGGTAGCTAAGCTGACCAGGGAGCAGACAAAGTATTATTTCATCAGTGGATACACTGCCAAGGTGGCTGGTACAGAAAGAGGGATTAAAGAGCCTGTTCCTTCCTTTTCAGCATGCTTTGGAGCTGCATTCCTTCTTCTTGATCCCATTATATATGCCAATGAGCTGGTGAGGAAGATGGAGATGCACGGTGCCGACGCATGGCTGGTAAATACAGGATGGATGGGTGGCCCCTACGGAGCAGGCACCAGGATAGACCTGAAATCCACAAGGAGGATCATTAATTCCATTCTTGACGGATCTATTAACAATACCGATTTTTATGATATGCCGGTTTTCAACCTCGCTATTCCCTCTGCAGTAGAAGGTGTTGACCAAAAACTACTTGACCCGGGCAAGACATGGGAAAAAAACCTTGAATGGCATAAATCAGCAACAGACCTGGCCGCCAGGTTCATTAAGAACTTTAACAAATTTGCTGTTAATGAAGACCTGGCCGAACTGATAAAATATGGACCTCAATTATAAGTTATTTATAGTAAGCTGCCTGATGGCATACGGACTGGGATCTATTGCAACTGCCGTATGGGCGGGCAAGATATTTCATGGCATTGATATACGTGATCATGGCAGTGGTAATGCCGGTGCAACAAATACAATAAGAGTGCTCGGCTGGACCACCGGCATCCCTGTATTGCTTATTGATATAGCCAAGGGCTGGCTGGCCGCCAGCCTGCCAGTCATACTTAGCCTTGCTGACAGGGGATCGGGCGAACTGGTAAATATGCAGATCATAACGGGTATGATAGCTATAACCGGGCACGTATTTCCTGTCTTCGCCGGCTTTAAGGGGGGCAAAGGAGTGGCAAGCACCTTTGGCGTTCTTTTGTCGCTGCACCCTTATGCAACCATAATGTGTATGGCTGTCTTTCTTGCTGTATTGCTTATATCAGGCTATGTATCCATAAGCTCAATATCAGCAGGCATAGCTTTTCCTGTCATGTTGCTGATATTCTTTGACAGCCCCTCCCTTATGTTCAGTATCTTTTCCATACTGGTTGCCCTTGCACTGGTCATAACCCATAAAAAAAACATCAGGCGTTTGCTCAGAGGGGAAGAGAACAGGTTTATCTGGAAAAAAAGAAAAGACAGACGGGGGCCGTAAAAGGACGGAGCCTGTCTAACACGAACAGGTAAGCGGAATACATTTACCGGACTTCATGCTATCTGTTACTTACAGAATCAAGACTGAGAGCAAACCTGGCACCAAGGTTATCATAATAACACTGTGCAATATCCGCGGTAACATCAGCATCACTCTCATCCTGCATCCATATTATTCCTTAAGGTATTAATTTATCCTTCCTGCCGTCACCATCTATATCCTCCACACCAAGTGCATTCTTCACAGCATCCAGGAAATGATCATACTGGTTTATACCTTCACCATCCTTATAATACGGATCCCAGCTTCCGGAATTCCTTGCTGCCTCCTTATCAATGGAAGTACCACCGGGTGAGTATTTTAATATGGCTATTTTTGATCCTGGATTAAGTTCCCTCATCTTAGCGGCAAAAGTCAATTCACAACCGAACCTGTCAGAATAGTTATTTTTTTTGCCGTCGGTGCTGAAGCCGGCACCGTGTCCGGGTTTAAGCAGTGTCCACAATCCTTTACCTTCAGGCAGAGAATCATCCGGGGTAGGGTTAGCGTGATAGATATAGCTGTCCGTGAATGTCTTATTGAGATCAACCGGCAGCTCTTCCACATAACCGTAACCTTCCATATTTGACTGGCCGCCAAGAAAGTAAAGCTTATACTCGCTGTCCCTGTTCTGTGTACAGCCATTTATAATTAACAATAATGATAAGAGTATAAGTAAGTGTATTCTCCTCATAGCCCTGCCAGTAAGAAATAAATAATAAAAAGTCAGTAAATAAAATTAATTAATATTTGCATAATAATACATTATATTTACATATATATAAAATCCTGATTGAATGGTCTAAGCGGTGCAGATACCATAAAAATTTTCAGTTATGCGCAAATACATAATGAGTTTAATAATAATGGTTATTGCCTTGCCGGGCTCACATGCCCAGTTACAGAAGCATGGCTTTAACATCTCTGCAGGTGTTTTTTCAAGTAATTTTTTTGATGCTGTAAACACTGATATCCTCGGCGATCAGCAGATAAACGGAATGATCTCCAAAAACATAGAAACACAGACTGGAGCTATCTTCATTACATACAATTACTTCCCCTCCGGAAAGCTTTCTCTGGGCTGGACAGCCGGACTGGAAAGGCTGACCGGGGATATACAGGTAGACGCCAGCAGCACGGGACTCTATTACAACGATTATTACACCGGTGCTTTTGAGATTGATTACCGCTATGTGCTTAAGAGACGTTTCCAGGTATACTCGGGTGGAGCCCTGGGTGTAACATTTAAGAATGAAAGGAATGAGATGCCTTCTTACACTGGATCTGAGCAGGGCATACTTCTGGCATACCAGCTGAATGCAGTTGGAATAAGGTTTGGTGGAATAGCAGGCATTTTCGCTGAGGCAGGCTTTGGTTATAAAGGATTTATTAAATTTGGACTTAATTTACAGCTTTGATTTTTAACAATAAGACCTAACACTATATGATCTCAGGAGAAATGATGCTGGAGCTTATCAGGAGGCGGCAGAGTGACCGCGGGTACCTCACCAGGGAGGTTGAGCAGGAGAAGCTTGACAGGATACTGGAAGCAGGCAGGCTGGCCCCCTCAGCCTGTAATTCCCAGCCCTGGAAATTTATAGTTGTCAACGAGCCAGGCATGCGCAAGACAGTAGCCGAGGCCACTTCGGCAAAGGCACTGGGCTTTAACAGGTTTATTGACCAGGCCCCGGTGCTGCTTGTTATCATCAGGGAGAAACCCAGGCTTATCTCGCAGATAGGCGGTTCAATAAAGAACAAGGATTACTCGGTTATTGATACAGGCATTGCCGCAGAGAATATATGCCTCCAGGCAACAGCGGAAGGCCTGGGCACATGTATCCTGGGCTGGTTTGACGAAAAGAAAGTAAAAAGAGTACTGCAGGTACCTGATAATAAGAGAGCCGAACTGGTTATTACCATAGGATACCCGTCAAAGGGATACAGGCAGAAAAAACGCAAGGAGCCTTCTGAGCTTATATCCTATAATAAATACTGATCAGCCACGACACAAGTCAGGCTCATACTTTACCTGCAATAAACCAGGCTGTTATAAGCTCCAGGGGATAAGCCATCGCCCATGGCTGCAGAAAACCATTCTAGCTGAGCTTCTCCACCGCTTCCTTTATCCTCCTGCAGGCTTCCACCAGTTCATCTTCGGATGCGGCATATGATACCCTGAGGCAGTCCGGGGCGCCAAAACCGGCACCGCCAACAACAGCCACATGTCCTTTCTCAAGAATATACATTGCCAGGTCGGTGGAATCGGAAATAACATTTTCACCGTCACTTTTGCCAAAAAGGCTGCTGACATCAGGAAAAACATAGAAAGCACCGTCAGGGATCCTGAGTTTAAAACCATCTATTTCTTTTAAGAGTCCGCATACCAGGTCCCTCCTCTTAAGGAAGGCATCCCTCATTTTCTCCTTTGAAT
Source organism: Bacteroidales bacterium (assembly GCA_046542595.1). Taxonomy (GTDB): domain Bacteria; phylum Bacteroidota; class Bacteroidia; order Bacteroidales; family VadinHA17; genus UBA9300. Next base: position 11,571 of record JBKHBA010000049.1, read on the forward strand.
CGCTTACTGATGTGATAGCTGCCAGTGCTGCTCTCTGTGCTATTGATGACACTCCTGAAGTAAACTGGCCCTGCAGCTTATTAACAGCTTTTGCAATCCACAGGGGCGCACCAATATAACCTATCCGCCAGCCTGTCATGGCATAACCCTTGGAAACACCATTAACGGTAATAACCCTGTCGTAGATAAAATCAAAGGAAGCCATACTTTCATGCCTGCCTGAGAAAGTTATGTGCTCGTATATCTCATCTGATATAACAAACAGACCCTCATGATTTTCC
>JBKHBA010000050.1:0-11833 GCA_046542595.1 Bacteroidales bacterium
AAGTGACGGCAGCAGCTGTCCCGAGACAGTTACCCGGACCTACCGCATAGCAGACAACTGTGGTAACACGGTTGATTATGAACAGACGATAACCGTAGATGATGACACGCCGCCGACCTTTGATGCAGTGCCAGGCGATCTGACGGCTCAATGTGATATATCAGAGCAGCCTGCCTATGCCGATTATGCTGAGTTTACGGCAGCCGGCGGCAATGCCACGGATAACTGCGGAATTGATGCCTCAAGCTTTACCCTGGTAAGCGAGGTAAGTGACGGCAGCAGCTGTCCCGAGACAGTTACCCGGACCTACCGCATAGCAGACGACTGTGGTAACACGGTTGATTATGAACAGACCATAACCATAGAAGATGTCACTAACCCGGTAATTGCTGATTGTCCCTCAGACATCATCGTGCCTGCTGATGCAGGCAGTTGCGATGCAGTGGTTTCATGGACGGAGCCAACGGCCACTGATAATTGCAGTCTCGCCGATTTCAGCGGCAGTCATACTCCGGGAAGTACATTCAGTGTTGGTACAACAACGGTTACCTATACGGCAACTGATGATTGTGGTAATACCAACATATGTACTTTCGATATAACGGTAACTGATGATGAAGAGCCGGTCATTACGAGTTGTGCACCTGACAGTTTAATAAGCGCAGATAATAATTGTGAGGCACTGATGCCTGACCTGACAGGGGAGGTAACTGCCACGGATAATTGTAGTGGGAGTCTTACCGTTACACAGGTACCTGCTGCAGGTACGGTTATCACAGCAGGTGTTATACCTGTGACAATAACAGTAACGGATGGCGGAGGTAATTCAGTGGATTGTAACCTTGATGTTATAGTTGTTGATGATGAAGATCCTGTGCTGGCTACCATTGACACAACAGTGTATATAGGTGCCGGTAATGTTGCAGTCATTGACAGCTCGTATGTCTGGGATGCCGGTGCCTCATCAGATAACTGCGGCATAACAGCTGTTGCAATTGACATCAATACATTCGATTGCAGTATGCTGGGCCTTAACACTGTTAATGTAACAGCCTCCGATGATGCAGGTAATACCAGCTCAGGAACTGCTACAGTCACAGTATCCGATACCAACACTGTTGTGGCCGACGCAGGACCTGATGCTGATATGTGCATCACAGACGGCACATTTACATTCACATCCGCTGCGGTAATCAACGGAACAGTATTGTGGGGAACAACAGGAGACGGCAGCTTTGATGATCCGACACTTGTGAATCCCGTTTACACACCGGGTGCAACAGACAGTGACAGCGTCAAACTCTATATGGATGTAACACCATTAACTGGTTGCAGTTCTGCCAGTGATACAATGAAGCTGACTATAAATGAAGATCCACAGGCTGATGCCGGCGATGATATTGATATATGTGCAGGTACTGCTGATGTGGCAATAAGCACAGCCTCTTATGCAGACGGCACAATATTATGGACAAGTTCCGGTGATGGCAGCTTTGATGATGATACAGTTATTGATCCCGTATATACCCTCGGTGTATCGGATACAGATTCAGTCACGCTTTACCTGGCTGTTACAGGAGCAGGTTCCTGCGGTACAGCTATTGACAGTATGAAGATCAGGATATTTGAAGCTCCTGTTGCCGATGCCGGCGCTGATGATGCAGTATGTGCTTCGGAAACATCTTATACTGTTACCGATGCGACCTCGGCCGGAGGCACCGTGATGTGGACCAGTAGCGGAGATGGTAGTTTTGATGATGCAACAGTTGATAACCCGGTCTATACCTTCGGAGCTGCGGACTCAACCAGCGGTAATGTTACATTGACAATGACCGTGACCGGTGTTGGAACGTGTGGTGATGATAGTGATGATAAGGTGATTACCATAAATCAGCTTCCGGGAATAACTGTGGACGAGCATGCTGATATAAGCTGTAACGGATTAAATGATGGTATAATAAGGATAAGCGGAAGCAGTGGTACAGAACCGTACCAGTACAGTATTGACGGGGGTGCTTACCAGTCATCCGGCGACTTCACCGGACTGTCTGCAGGTGATTATGACCTGTCGCTTATTGATGCAAACGGATGCCTGAAGGATACAACAATGTCGATTATTGAACCTGAGGTATTTACATTTACCCTTGATAGCGTTACACATAACAGCTGCTACGGATCTGATGACGCTTCAATAAGTATTACAATCAGTGGCGGAACACAGCCATATGCTGTTAGCTGGACCGGTCCGGATGGATTCACCTCAACTGAAGAAGATCTTAGCGGACTGGCTGCAGGACTGTATTCACTTAACCTGACAGATGCCAATAATTGCAATGTGTTTACACTTGACACTACCATAACCGAGCCGCCACAGATAATCATAAGTGAAGAGGATCTGTCAGATTATAACGGGTATGGAGTAAGCTGTTACGGTTCAACTGATGGATTCATCGGGGTTGATGTCAGCGGAGGCTCAGGAACACTGACCTTAAGCTGGGAAGGTCCGGATGGGTTCAGCTCTTCAGATGAGGATATCACCGACCTTGCAGCAGGCGATTATACCCTTACCGTGACGGATGAGCTGGGATGTTATGAGACGTATGAGGTCAGCCTGTCCGAACCTGAGGAACTGTATATTACATATAACGTAACAGATGCATCCTGTCCGGATGTAGAGGATGGTGCAATTGACCTCAGTGTCTCAGGAGGAGTGACTCCTTATACTATCTTATGGGATGATGGTGAGACGGTTGGCGACAGGTCTTCTATTACTGATGGTGATTATAGAGTAGTGGTAACGGATGCCAACGGCTGCACGGCAGAGGAATTTATTACAGTTGGTGTTATAGGTATTAACTGCATAGTTGTATCCGAAGTAATCACACCGGGTGTAGTGGATGGCAAGAATGATGTTCTGCAGATAAGACATATAGGACTCCATCCGGATGCGGAGATTAAGATATTCAACCGCTGGGGTAGAATTATATACCAGGCTAAGAACCTTGAAGAGAATCAGTGGGACGGAACATATAAGGGCAAACCCTTGCCGGTGGATTCTTACCATTATATTCTGGATCTTGGCGATGGTTCTACGCCGCGCACGGGTACTATAACTATAATAAGATAAAATTGACTAACTTTCGGTGTAAATATGAGAAACATTAAGCGGATACTTGTTGTATTATTTGGAATACTGCTGGGTGGTATATCATTAAAGGCCCAGCAGGTTCCAATGTACAGCCAGTACGTTATGAACGGCTTCCTGATTAATCCCTCATATGCGGGTAACGATGGCTACACAACAGTTAACCTTACAGCCAGGGAACAATGGCTTGGGATACCCTCCTCACCAAGCACTTATGCTGTCAGCTTTCAGACCAGGTTATTGAAAACCAGCTTTATACAGAAGTCGACATCGGTGAGAAGGAAGCTGGTCAGGCCCACAAGGGGAGGACGGGTCGGACTGGGAGGTTATATCTTCAATGACAGGAATGGCATTATCAGCCGCACCGGCTTTGAAGCAGCATATGCTTATCATATAAGCATGACAAGGTACAGGGCGCAGCTGTCATCCGGGCTGGCATCAACATTTTACCAGTTTGCCATAGACCTTGACGGTGCTATAGTGGCTGATATGGATGATGAGTTTCTCAATAATTATGACAGGGTTGTTTATGTTCCTGATTTTAATTTTGGTGTCAGCTACACGGCTGAACGGTACTATATTGGGTTTTCTGCCACACAATTGTTCCGCGGCTCACTGACACTGGGCAATACAACGAAGAATCCAAGGAGGGAACTGGGACATTTCTTTCTTACGGGTGGAGTGAAGATACCCCTTTCGGGCAATGAATGGATTCTTGAACCTTCTGCGTTTATCAAGTCATCAGATATGATACTTAAGGCCGCACAGATGGATCTTACAACACGGATATATTACAGGGAGGATTACTGGGCCGGTATATCCTACCGTACACAGGATGCACTGATAATGTTGCTTGGTTTTACATATGACAGGTTCTATTTTGCTTATGCTTTTGACTTTGCATTGACGGATATAAGAAATCACAGCTTCGGCTCACATGAGCTTTCCTTTGCTGTTAAATTTGGAGATAATGCCCGGAGGTACCGCTGGCTTAACCAGTATTGACGGGATTCATAAGCTGCATATGAATAAATTCTGCTTATTGCTGACAGTAGTGTTTATTATTCTCTCATCATGTGATCACAGGATATATTACGAAGGGGATATGGCATCTGTAGAATTTTCTGATGACACAATCCATTTTGATACGGTATTCACAAGTGTAGGGACTACAACAAGGGAATTAAGGGTAATAAACCCCTATAAAAAATGCTTGCATATAGACAGGATTGAGCTTGCAGGTAGCGATAGCTCACCATTCAGGCTAAATATTGACGGGAATCCTTCAAACAGGATTAATGGTATAGATATAGCACCCGGAGACAGCCTGTTTATTTTTATTGATGCTATAATTGATCCCAATGACCTTGATAATCCGGTCTTAATAAATGATTCAATAGAGTTTGAGATAAAAGGAAATATATTCGATGTTAACCTGATTGCCTGGGGCCAGGATATAATACTTATGGATTCTGAATTAGTTGAAACTGAAACATGGGACGCCGGCAAGCCGTATGTGATATATAATTCGCTTTTTGTTGATACCGGACATGTCCTTACAATAAAAGAGGGTGTGGAAATATTGTTTCACAGGGGATCAACAATGTATGTTGCCGGGACCCTCATAGTTGAAGGAAGCGTGGAAAAACCTGTGATATTTTCCTCTGACAGGGTCGAAGATATGTATTACGATATACCTGGACAGTGGAGCGGACTGTATTTTATGAATGGGAGTACAGGTAATATTATTGGTAATGCAAAGGTGTTGCAGGCTGTAAGCGGAATTCATTCAGGCAACCCGGACTCAGGTGATGCTCCGCCTGACCTGGAATTATATAATCTTTTTATAGCTCATATGTCGGTTAGCGGGATATCATCCCTGGGCAGCACTATTGATGCAAGGAACATAGTTGTTTCTGATTGCGGTTATTATTGTGCATTCCTGGCTGCAGGAGGTGAATATAGTTTTGTACACAGTACAATGGCCAACCGCTGGACTTATTCAAACCGTACAAGCCCTGCACTTTATATCAGTGATTATTATGATCATGACCAGAAAAGATATACAGGAAACCTCGTAAAAGCCGGTTTTTATAATACTGCTGTTACAGGTAATAATCGCTCGGAGATATATATTGAAAGTGCTACAGGGGAAGACCTGGAAGTGGAATTTGTTAACTGTTTTGTACAGGATGAGAATCTGCAGGCTTATGAGTATAATAATTGCATATTCAACCTTGAACCCGGCTTTTACAGCTGGAATGATTATGATTTCAGGCCTGATACATTATCACCTCTTATAGATGCGGCTTCGTTTTATTATGCCGGCAGTGTTCCGTATGATATACATGGTAACAGCAGGTTAAGTGATGAAGCCCCGGATATCGGTGCATATGAGAAGCAGCCCGGCGAGAATGCTGACGAAAAATAAATATATACCCTTTTATTTTTTATTCCTGTTTATTGTGCTTGCCGCGAAAACAGGTCCAGGTAAGTCATACTTACAGGAACCGGACGGCCTGAACCTGATGTTCTATAACCTTGAGAACCTGTTTGACACTCTTGACAGTGAGCTTGATGATGATGAATTCCTTCCTTCATCTGCAAGGAGATGGAATACATATAAGTATTACCGCAAGATTAATAATATATTTAAAGTGGTGGCACTGTGCAATGATAGAATGGAAACACCTGATCTCATTGGCCTCTGTGAAGTCGAGAATATGACCGTTCTGGAGGATCTTTGCAAACGTACATACCTTTACCGTGATAATTACGGATACCTGATATCGGATGGCAGGGACCAGAGAGGTATATGTACAGCCCTCCTTTATAAAAAAGAAAGGCTCGGGCTGATAGATGCTGAATCGTGGTACCCCTTACAGGAGGACGGTACATATATGGCCACCCGGGCAGTACTTTACAGCTCTTTTTACTATGCCGGTGATACAATTCATATTATGATTTGCCACTGGCCTTCAAGAAGGGGAGGGGCAATAGCATCAGATTACAAAAGGAAAGCACTTGCCTCATTTATTAAGAGAAAGGTTGATAGCATTGGTATTGACAGGAAGCTTATAATTATGGGCGACCTGAACGATGAACCTTATTCTGAATCAGTGAATAAGGTGCTGGCAGCCGTTGCTGAGAAGGATAGTCCCGGTGGGCATCAGCTGGTTAATGTAAGTGCTACCGGCACCGCCAGTAAAGGAAGCTATAAATACCAGGGCACCTGGTATCTTTTTGACCAGTTTATATTGTCATCTTCCCTGGTTAATGCCCCTCACGGTCTCTATTATAAGAAGAACAGTTTTAGCATTATTGATGACGATGCCCTGTCAGCTGAAGATACATCGTATAAGGGAGTGCGGCCATACAGCACATGGTGGGGATATTCTTATTCGGGCGGATTCAGTGATCACTATCCTGTGACTATTAAACTGGGCAGGCGTCATTAGCTGCTTTCAGCCGGGTAAATACCCTTTTCTGCAGCTATTTGTTTCAGGTATTCCCGGGCAGCTTCATAATCGTTGGGGATAATGCCATCGAGGATGGCCTCTTTCACACTATTTTTAAGCTCACCTACTATCCTGTCAGGTTTAAGGTTGAACATCTCTATTATTTCATTACCGTCAACCGGGGGCTGGAAGTTTCTTATATGGTCCTTTTTCTCTATTTCAACAAGTTTTTCCCGTACGAGCCTGAAATTATCAAGGTATTGTTTTACCTTCTTCTCGTTCTTTGAAGTAATATCAGCTTCACACAAGAGCATCAGGTCATCTATATCATCCCCTGCTTCAAACAGCAGCCTTCTGACTGCAGAGTCTGTAACAATCTCCTGGGAAAGGGTAATAGGGCGCAGGTGCAGGGCTACAAGTTTCTGTACATACCTCATGCTTTCGCCCAGGCTCAATTTTAACCTTTTAAAAATGCGGGGTACCATTTTTGATCCTACAAATTCGTGGCCGTGAAAAGTCCAGCCGACACCTTTTACGTACTTCTTTGTAAGAGGCTTGGCTATATCATGCAACAGGGCAGCCCATCGCAGCCATAGCGAATCAGACTTCAGGCTTATATTGTCCAGAACCTGTAGTGTGTGTTCAAAATTATCCTTATGGCCGTGCTTTTCTTTTACGTCAACACCTTTCAGCTTATATAACTCGGGGAGTATTATCTTTAGCAGTCCGCTGTCGTACAGCAGGTGGAATCCATATGAAGGCCTCCTGCTCATTAATATTTTGTTTATCTCAACCGTAATTCTTTCGTATGAAACAATGGAAATACGCTTGCAATTATTCTTAATGGATGCAAAAGTCGCGGGATGGATTGAGAAGTCAAGCTGACTGGCAAAACGTATTGCCCTCAACATTCTCAGGGGATCATCCGAGAATGTCCTGTCAGGATCCCCTGGAGTACGAATAATTTTCTTTTCAATGTCATCAATACCATTAAAGGGGTCAATCAGTTGTCCGTAGTCATCTTTATTAAGGCTTATAGCCAGTGCGTTAATGGTGAAATCACGCCTGTTCTGGTCATCTTCAAGACTGCCATCTTCAACAACAGGTTTACGTGAATTCCTGTTGTACGATTCTTTCCTGGCACCAACAAATTCTATAATATGATTTTTTGTCCTGAACATAGCGGTACCGAAATTCTTGTAATACTGTACCCTTATCCCTTGTGAGATGTTGGCTGCAACCTTTTTAGCCAGATCAATACCGCTGCCGCATACTACAATGTCTATATCCTTTTCTTTATTATTACGATCTAATATGCAATCACGTACATAGCCCCCGATAACATAAGCTTTAACACCGGATTCATATGCTGAGTCTGAAATTGTCTTAAAAATACTGTCAGATATACACCTATTCATATATAGATATGACGATTTGTTCCTGTTACATGACAAAATTACAATATAAAGATGAAAAAGTGATTATTATTATTGTATTTGAACAACGGTATAGTATTTGCCGTTATAAGAGAAAAATACGTAAATAAAGGATAATATTATGGTAGAGCATTTAACAAAAGAAACATTTTTAACAAAAGTTTTTGATTATGAAAATAACAAGGACTGGAAATTCGAGGGCGATAAGCCCTGTATGATTGATTTTTATGCTGACTGGTGTCAGCCCTGTAAGATTGTTGCACCAATTCTTGAAGAATTATCGGAAGAATACAGTGATTCACTGGATATATATAAGATAGACACTGAATCAGAGCAGGAGCTGGCAGGAATATTCGGCATCAGGAGTATCCCTTCTTTACTATTTGTACCGAAGGAAGGTCAACCTCAGATGGCTATGGGTGCTTTACCCAAAGATACATTTGAGAAGGCAATAAAGGATGTCCTTGGGGTGGAAAAAAAGTAGCAAATATTAAAAAAAAGTTAAATATCCAAATATTTTAGCTGATTAATGTAACAATTAATATCTTTGTTACGTTACATAATCAAAAGGTAACACCAAACAACAACAGTAGTTTGTTTCTGGGATTTAGGTTTAGGGACATTAGGGAAAATCAGGGCATCAGGTCCTGATTTTTTTTATTCCATTTCTTTAATGATTTTATCGATTTCCTCCTCGGTGCCCTTGAGTTTTGACTGGCAAAGCCTTAAGAGCTCCGAAGCCCGTTTAACTTTTCCGGACAGTTCATCAACATCAAGTTCTCCTGATTCTATCTGTTCCAGTATCTGTTCCAGTTCCTCTACAGCCCTGTTAAAGGTAGGTTTATTCTCAGTCATAGTCTTTAATATGAATAAAAAATGTTGTTCCTGAATTTTCTTTACTTTCAAGACTTATTATACTGTTGTTTTTCTCAGCCAGAAGCATGGCTATAAGCAATCCAAGCCCGGTTTTCTGATTATCGGTCCCGTTTTTTTCTCTCTTAATCCTGTTAATATCAAATAATTTATTCTGCAGTTCCCCTGGTATGCCTTTTCCGAAATCCGTCAGTGATACCAGGCATCCGGCTTCAGCCTTCACTGCTCTGAAAATTATATCAGTTCCTGCTGCTGAGTGCTCAATACTGTTTTCGGTAAGGATTTCAATGATTGTGCCAAGGGAATGCCTGTCATAATACACTATCAGTTCGGGATCTATATCAAACCTTATTTTTATATCTTTCTTTAACGAGGAGCTAAGAAGAGAGGGTAACATCTCATGCATGAATTCATTAATGTTGATTGATACGGGATTAACATGGTATTTGTTTCTCTGTAATTTTGACCACAACAGTATTCTTCCAAGTCTTTTTTCAATTTCCGAAGCCTTAATAAACAGGCTTTCCATCATCCTTTTGAGTCTCAGGTCTTTATTGTTATTATCCAGGTAATGATTTATCTCTGAAAGTCGCTCTGAGATCTCTTCAAATGGTTTGCTCAGTTTCAATGATACAATTGAAAAGAAAATGCTTTTATCCTCCTTTGTGGTCATTATTTTCTCTTTATACCTGCTTGATCTTCCGTATGCTTCATGGAGCGTGGCTCTCCTTGTTTCAAGTTTTTTATTCGTTTTCCTGATGCCAGCCAGATTATACATAAGGAAAAGCAAAATAAGCAAAGTTATTCCCAGTGCAAGGTATATTATCAGGGATATGGTTTTTTCAATTTTTATTCTTTGCAGTATTAGTTCATTTTGTTGCTCGGACCACTCTATCTCTTCCTCAGAGGCCCTGATGTTGAGCCTGATGTTATAGCTGGAGGCAAGCTCTCTTATCTCCATGTCAGCCATGTTGTTAATATGCTTATGGTGTGCAAGCCGGTAATGAATAGCTTCTTTCTGATCACCTCTTTTCCTGTACAAATCTGACAGTTCAAGGAGTATATTATCAGGATCAACAACTTCTTTATCATGTAATAATGTTAAATCAGTTTTATCAATATATTGTTTTGCCAGTTCAGGCTTTTCTTTCCCCAGGAATACTTTACCCATTCTGAGCTTGATCATGCTTTCATATACCGGATCTTTTATTATTTCATTTTCAACAGTCATGGAGTCAATCCACTGCATATAACCTTTATGACCCGTGGCAAAATCGTTATCAAAAAGGAAAGCATAGCTTTCCAGCTTCCTTTGATATCCTTTTATCCCACTGTAATAATCAAGTGCTTCCAGGAGGCATTCCCGGCTTTTTTTATGCTTTCCATATTCCAGGTATACTTCACCCAGTGTGGTAAGTTCATCACCTGTTCTTCTGTTACTCAGGAATTGCTTTCTCAGCTCAATGGATTTATTATAATAATCGATGCATTTTAATGAATCCTGCTTATGGAAGTATACGAGTCCGAGGTTATGCAGTATTGATGCCTTGCCATCAAGAAGATTTAAACTGTCATATAATTCCAGGGCATTAATGTAATTTTTCTCGGCATCATTATATAGAGCTGAAGAGGAATAGAGGTTGCCGTAGATATGCCATGTTTCTGCCATGGCTTCCCCGTTATTAGTCTGCCTGGCTATCTCCATTCTTTTATCAGCGTATTTCAGTCCGGTCTTCAGTGACCTGTCCATTTCCTTCAGGGCATAATCTTCCAATACCTGTAGCTTAACGGAATCATTTACTGCGGATATACTGTTTATAACACTGTCACTTGTACTAAGCTGTGCATTACTGACAGGGTTAAGCAGTATCAGTAATAATATTACAGTATTTAATAAATTCCTTCTAAGCATCTGCCCGCGGTATTTTCAGAATTATCGTCGTTCCTTTTTCCCTGCTGTTATCAATATCCAGTTCTCCATTATTCATTTTCAGTAAATCAATGCATATTGAAAGGCCCAGTCCGCTGCCTTTTTCCATGCCTGTTCCCGGTGCTGACACCAGGTAGTTGCCACTCAGAATGTTTGACTTTACTTCCCCGGTCATCCCTGTGCCATCATCTTCAACCCTGATAATTATTATTCCTGGTTCAGCATCTGCCCTTATCCTTATCTCACCCCCCGTATTACTGAACTTAATGGCATTATGCAGGACATTGCGTATAACAGACTGCATAATATCTGAATTGATATAAGCTTTCAGGCTTTTATCTACTTCTGTGTTTATCTTTATTCTTTTCTTTTCTGCAATGGGTTTATAGAGAGTAACTACTTTATTAACAATGCTTTCAAGCCTATTATCAGAGATCTCAAGTTTTTCCCTGCCCTTTTGTATGGTGGCTATGCTCTGAAGGTTTATCAATATCTGGTTAAGCTGGAAGGCCGTCTCGCCCAGCATACCACTGTACTCTTTCATACTATCCTTCTCGAGATTCTCAAAATCATCAACCATCAGACGGCTGAATCCCAGTATAGCCTGGAAAGGATTAATAAGATCGTGGGCAAATACAGATATCAGGGTATCCAGCAGCTTATTTTCTTTTTCAAGTTCCTTATTTGATTTTTGCAGCTCACGGTTAACCACAGCAAACTTTTCAGTTTCTATATTGAATTCTTTCCTGTATTGATTCCGTATTTTGCGTATACGAAGAAGTATGACGAATAAAATAACCGATGCGATAAGCACTATCAGAAATGTTAACATTAACTTAAATGATGCTTCCTGTCTTTTAATATTAAGCTGCATCTCCTGGTCGATACTTTCTTTAAGTCTCCTGTTCCTGTTAACTTCATATTCAATCATAAGGAGATTGATTATTTCTTCCCTGTTAATGATGTTATCGCCGGCATTAATCTCCCGGAG
>JBKHBA010000051.1:0-11624 GCA_046542595.1 Bacteroidales bacterium
TTTCAGTTCAACAGTATATTGCCTTTCCCGGCCATTCCGGTTAACGGTCAGTTCCACCCTGTCGCCGGGCCTTCTCATACCTATCATTTCCAGCAGCTTGCCGGATGTCTTAACCTCTGATCCGTCAATCTCCGTAATAACATCACCAACCCGTATTCCTGCCTCACCGGCAGCACTCTCTGCTGTAATACTGTCAACATACACTCCCTGTGTAAGAGGAAGGTCTTCTTCCCTGGCCAGGTTACCATCCACATTACGTATCATCAGTCCGAGGTATCCTCTCTGCACTGCTCCATACTCCATAAGGTCCTCTATCACTTTTGAAACAATATTCGACGGCACGGCAAAACCATAGCCCGCATAGGCTCCTGTTGGACTTGCAATGGCGGTGCTTATACCAACCAGTCCGCCCTGCAGGTTAACCAGTGCACCACCGCTGTTACCCATATTGATAGCTGCGTCTGTCTGGATAAATGACTCAATGGCACTCCTGTCCTGCAGGATATTTATATTCCTGGCCTTGGCACTGACGATGCCGGCTGTCACTGTAGAGTTAAGATTAAAAGGATTACCGACTGCCAGCACCCACTCACCTACCTCAACATTATCCGAGTCAACAAATGGCAGGGCAGGGAGCCCGTTCTCCTTTATCTGCAACAGGGCCAGATCGGTAGATGGATCAGTTCCTATCACCCTGGCCTTATACACACGGTTATCATTAAGCGTCACCTCAATATCATCAGCCCGGTCAACCACATGGTTATTGGTCACTATGTAACCGTCCGTACTTACTATTACGCCTGAGCCGGATCCAACCCTTGGTACCATCTGATCACCCCTCCCGGGTGCATCAAATTCAGGCCCGAAGAAGCGCCTTAAAATATCATCATCAAAACCAGGATAACCGGGTTGCCTGTTGCCCGGCCTTCTTGTCACCTGCGTAGATTTTATATGTACTACCGCAGGCATTACATTTGCTGCCACATCGGTAAACTCAAGCGGCACTATCTCACCTTCATCATCGACGGTATAGGCAGTCCCGACTGCCGGCACGCCGTTTATATGCTCCACCTTTACCGTATTGCTGTTGTTGATATCAAACAAAAGGAATGAACCAACGGTAATGGCAGAGCCCAGTATGGCAGACAATATAAGTGTTACTGTCTTTTTCATAATATTATTCCCTTTTCGTTCATAAATAAAATTTAATAAAAAAGGGGTGGCTGAAACTAATCACCACCCCTGTCTCCACCGTCTCTGTTCTTTGCCGGAACATTTATTGCTATTCCGGAATCAGTCATAATCACCTGCTTCCTTAAGAGATCTTTATCTCTTTGGAAGGCTTGGGCTTAACTTCTTCACGCTTGGGTAAGGTAAGGTGAAGAATGCCGTCGTTATATTTTGCATTTATCTTATCAGCATCCACCATGTTCTCAGGTATATTGAATGAACGCTGGAATGACTGATAGTTAAACTCACGGCGTGTTACCCTGTCACCGTCCTTATCCGTTTTCTCATCCTTCTTCTCGCATGAGATCAGAAGCCTTCCGTTATCATAGCTTACATTAAAATCGCTCTTCTTCAATCCAGGTGCTGCAAGGTCAATAAATATCTCGTTATCATTCTCCCTGACATTTACAGCAGGCAGGGTTGAATCGAGCTCTGCAAAGTTTGACATGTTCCAGTCCATCAGGTTTCCTTCAAGAAATCTGTCTATCAATGAAGGAAATGACGGGAACGGTTTGTTTTCATATTTTTTAAGTGTCATAGCTTAACCCTCCTTCATTTTTAATTAGACATTAAATTTTTCACTAAAAAAACAACAAAAGATATACCAGAACCATATTAATTAAGAAAACAGGCAGACTTATGGCGCTGTTTAAGTGGTATTTACAAGTTTGACTAAAAAATTCAACACCGGGTTTTGATCCCGACATTTTTTCATAAAAAATGACAATTTGTCCCGGTAAGGCATTACAATGCCCGGCTGTACGTCAAAGACTGAAAACAGGAAACATAAACGGTGTGACCCATAAAAATATACACTATAGTAGTTTATTTCCCTCTTCCCTTATCAAAAAATTCTCTTACAGGTACTATACTGCTCGACATTGCATCCTCCAGGCCTCCCTCAAACAGTACGGTGCCACCTTCAATAAAAACTATCCTGTCAGCAATCCGCAAAATACTGGAAGCCTCATGTGTTACTATTATTACGGAAATACCAAGCAGTTCCCTGAGCTTAAGGATCAGGTCATCAAGTGATGCCAGCGAAACAGGATCGAGTCCCGCCCCCGGTTCATCGCATAAAAGCAGTGGCGGGTCCATTATTATTGCTCTTGCCAGTGCTGCCCTTTTAAGCATTCCGCCGCTCAGCTGGGAGGGCAGTTTATAATAAGCATCCTCCAGGTTCACCAGTTGCAGTTTAAGACTCACAAGTCTTTCTATCATTTCATCCGGCAGACCGGTATGTTGTCTCAGCGCCAGGCCTATATTCTCTCCCACTGTCATTGAGCCCAGGAGGGCTCCATTCTGGTAAAAAACACCCAGCCTGGTATAAAAATCTTTTTCATCCTTCTCATCCAGATGCCAGGGATTCACACCCAGCACCGATAATGCATCACGGTCTGTCGGATACAGTCCGAGCAGGTGTTTAAGCAATGTTGTTTTACCCGATCCGCTTCTTCCCAGTATAACTGTTATATCTCCCGCAAGAGCATGGAAATTAATATCTGACAGTATAAGCGCACCATCAATCCTGGCGTTCATATTATTAACTTCAACTACTCTTTCCATTTCCATTTTTATACCGATCATTTATTAATAGAAGATAAGGCCCATTATACTGTCAGCAATAATCACAAGTGATATTGCAACGACAACCGCCAGCGTGGTCATTTTACCCACTCCTTCTGCCCCGCCTTTAACCCTTAGCCCAAAATAGCCTCCGGTTATCACTATAAGCCAGGCAAAAACCATACTTTTTATAACACCAAATATGATATCATTAAGATAGAATGCCTCTTCCATCCTGTGGATAAATACCAGCGGCGATATATCCAGTGCTGCTGATGCAATGACCATACCTCCTGCTATGCCCATAACATCGGCAATAATTGTCAGGAAGGGCACGGTTGTTATTGCACCGTGCACCTTTGGCACCATGATAAAACGCAGTGGGTTGAGACCCATTGTTTTAAGTGCATCTGTCTCGCTGCTCACCTTCATTGTAGCTATCTCGGCAGCTATTGAGGAGCCGCTTCTTCCTGCAACCAGTATTGCGGTTATCAGCGGACCCATCTCGCTCATCATTGCTATAACGGTAAGGTCAACGATATAGATATTGGCACCGAAAGAACGAAGCTGCTCGGCAGACTGAAGGGCCAGCACAAGGCCGATAATAAAGGACATAACTGCCACTATCCCCACCGCATTGACACCTATCAGTACTGCCTGGTTAGCAAATTCGCCTCTGCGCTGTGACTTTTTCCTGAAAAGACCAATAAATGACCAGTAAGTAATATCGGCAGC
Source organism: Bacteroidales bacterium (assembly GCA_046542595.1). Taxonomy (GTDB): domain Bacteria; phylum Bacteroidota; class Bacteroidia; order Bacteroidales; family VadinHA17; genus UBA9300. The sequence continues at coordinate 3,532 of JBKHBA010000051.1, forward strand.
AAGCTGCATGAAGCCTGCAATATAATCGGTGATTACCCGTGACACCCCTGCGCCCACCATCTCAAAAAAAGGTATCTTACTTCTTTTAACAGCAGGTTTGGCCTCATCCATCCGGAACAGTTCAAGCTTTTCCCTGATCTTATCATCGCCGCCTCTTATTTCAACACTCAATTCCTTATCACTGTACCTGTCATAAAGATAATAGATTGCAGTAATGCCCGCACTGTCAATATATTGCAGGTCATCAAGGTTGATTATAAGGTATTCTCCGGAAAACTTATCCAGCTCTTTTTCTATTCCGTAAAGAATATCATTCAGCCTGTTTACTGTAAGCTTACCCTTCAGGTAAAGGGTATTATCTTCCAGGGTAAAGCTGTTATCTGTTTTGTCAGGGTCTGTCACACGGGGATTTTTTAAGTACTGACCACAATCATTATTCAAATAGCTCCTTCCTGTCACGAAGCAGCAGCTCAAATGTCATAAGCTCTTCATACAGCAAATTACTCATTTCGGAGGCAAAAAGGTTTATGTCCTTTTTCTTAAGGACCTCCTGCCTGTCTGCCCGGTGACTCAAAATTACATTATTGTTTTTGTTATCTACAAGGCTGAGATCTATATTCAGATGAGCCGAAAATGTTTCACCCTCTTCAACAACCTCAATATCGTTCACTTTAGCCTCAAAAAAATAATCCGGGATATCCCTGTTATACCTTTTGTAAACAGCTTCAAACAGTTGGGCTTCGCTTAAAAATTCATACAGGAGCTGATGCATTGCTTCGGCAGGCCTGACGGCCCACTGGTGGTACATATAGTATGTAATTTCGTGTGAATCACTCCTGTTGGCGATCTCCCTGTTATCATACACCGGGTTAATCATAACCTGTCTTATTTCGCAGGTACCGGGGATCCACCCGGGTGGATCGGGCCGGATATTATGTGTTTCTTCCGGTAGCTCAAGGGTATAATATTTTCTGACCACCGTTTTCTCCGACATGCACCCTGCCATTAACATGATCATGCCGGCAAGGATCAGGACATTATTTTTCATTTACGCAATACTTTTTAGTTGGTTTATTTCTTTTCAAGTCTCTTGTCCGGAACATTCTTATCGCCGAAGCCTCTTATCAGCACTGAGGGATCAGAATTTATCTTATTTGTCGTCTCCTGAAGGTTTGACAGTGTAATCCTGAGGATACGCATGCTCTCGGTGAGTTCCTGGCTGTTCATATCCAGCTCCTGGTCTATCCGGTACAGCAGCTGCCCTGTTTGCTCTGATATTTCAGCCAGGTTGGCAATAAACAACTTAAGGTCAGTCTCCTTCAGGTGCTGCGATACATCATGCGCATTTCCCATAATCTGATTTAAGGTATCACTCCGGATAAAACTGTTTATTCCGTGGATTGCTTCGTTAAGTGTTATGGTGGAGGTATCCAGCCGGGCCGCAACCAAATTAGCCGTTGTCACAGCCTGCCTCACATCGGTCCTGTTTTCATGTATAAGCGTATCAAGAAGCTTAACCGTACTATTGAGCTGGCTGCTGAGGTAATTGATATTATCTGCAGCCTCGGTGAACTTATTCAGGCTTTCAGGTCTTGTAAACAGTTGCAGGTTATTTATCACCCTCTCTGCTTTTTCGGCAATTATATTTGCCTTACCCGTTATTTCCTCGGCCGCCGAACTGCCGGCATCAATAAAACCTCCCCTTTCAAGAGATTCTGCCTCGTTGGTTCCTCCCCGTATCTCAATTGTCTTAAGCCCTGTAATGCCAAGCGAGACGATATCGGCATAGGCGTCTTCCTTGACCGGTGTGCCCGGCTGCAGGGCAAGCTCCACGATTACCGAATTAATATCCTGTGGATCTATGAAAATATTTGAGATGCTGCCAATTTTTATCCCCAGGTACTTAACGGGGCTCCCCACTTCCAGTCCGCTTACCGATACATCATGATATGCTACAAAATAGGTATCGGTTTTTTCAAAAAGCTTATTGGCGGCAAAATACAGCACCAGTACCACAAGTATTGCACTGCTTAGAAACACAAACACTCCAAGTCTTATTCTCTGAGTCTGTATTTTCATACTAATGATTATTACCCTTTTTCTCATCACCCTTTGATGAGTCGCTGTCATCAGTCTTTCTTCTTTCCTGCCCGAGCTGTGATGTTATCTCATCAAGCCTCTGGTGCAATGCATTAAGATTGGCATTATTCCTGTTCAGTTCTTCAGACTGCATTTTATAAAGCGTTTCCTTGAGCCTGAGCAGTTCAATATCTTTCTCAAGCAGTGCTATCCTGTTCTCCATGTCCTTATTACGCCCCAGGTTCCTCATTGCCATAGTCTGCTCAACATATTTTATCAGGCCCATAAGCAAAAGGCCGAGCACAAAGAAAAAGACAAAGGGATAAGCACCTATAACAGCAAAGCCGATGTCGGTCTTAAGGTTAACAATGAACACATCCCAGTTAAATACAAGGTAATATATCCATATGACAAGCCACAGTATCAGGGCTGCATTAATAATGTGTTTCAGTTTGATCTTATTCATCTTTCAGTTTTAATATTTCTTTATCAATATTTTCAAGCTCTTTCATAAGTGACAGAAAGACCCTTTTGCGCAGTATGTTATCAGGCACCTTGTTATCATTATTTTTTACCTCAAGGTAAAACTTCATTCCCAGTTGCGTTGCTACCTCCTTCTTCTTTTTGTTAAGCCTGCCAACCTCTATATTATCCCTGAGCTCATCGGCAGCCGCCTGCGCCCTGTTCACTCCTTCCTTTGTAAGGTCCAGTCCTGATTTAAAGACTTCAGATGAACGGTCTTTTACCTTACCGAAGAGAACTTCGGAATAGGCAGATATTTTATCTGCAATACTGCGGGCCTCCTCTCCCACTACTTTTGCGCCTTCGGAAATATTATCACCGGTCTCTTCCCAGAATCCGGATTCGGAAACAGACTCACCGGCTTTCCTCAGGTTCTCCTTAATATCGCCGGCAGACTCTTCAAACTCATCCTGCACCTCATTGATCCTGGTCTCAGCTTCACCTATCTTCTCTTCGGCTTTCTTTTTCACATTCTTTGCACCTTTTTTCATTTGACCAGTTTCTTTCTTCACTTTCCTTGTTTCCTCTTTTACCTTATCACCTATTTTACCGCTTTTCGATTTCTGCTTTTTTGTCATGACCCCATATATTAATTTATTAACTCTTTCCTGTTATTCTCAGCTCTTCTTCCTTCTTCGCCTTCCTATTATATAGAACAAGCCTGTTATTACTATCCCTGCAACTACAATAATTATTATTGTGCCGGTAATATTCCTGACATTCTTTGCTCTCTTCTCTTCCAGTTCAGCCATCTGCCTTGCCAGTGCTGCCTCATCTTCAGCAATCTCTGACCTCATCTCATCTATCTGCCTTCTTTTTTGCCGGATAGATTCCTCAACTGACATAAGCTGTTCCGATCTCTCTTCAGTTCCGGCAAGATCTTCTGTTCCTTCGCCTTCATCTTTTTCCAGCATCTGTTTTTCCATCTCAGCCAGTTCTGCTTCCTGTCCTTCTATCCCTGCCCTCTCTGCAAGTATCTCAGAAAGCTCCCTGCTTTTTACCAGCTCTGTTTCCTCTTCCAGCGACTCAATCCGGTCATTGAGGATATCTTTTCGTTCTGACAGTTCGCCCTTAAGTTCTGCAAGGTTCCTGATATTTTCATCAAGCGACCCCATCTCATTGCTGAGTCTTTCAATCTCCTGCTTTGTAAACTCTGCTATTGTTTCATCCCTGTCATATTCTTCGCTCATCATTCCCCTCAGTCTTTCCCGGAGAGCATCAGCATCAGCAATCCAATCATTAAGGCTTTTTATATTGCTTTCGGCACTTTTGATCTTATCCTGTTCTTCCTTAAGATAAGTATTTATTTCGCTTATTTTAAGATCATATTTCTCAAGTTCCGCCTCATCACCATTCTTTTTCAGCACCTCGTTCTTTTCCCTCTGGTAGATATTCTTCTCATTATCAAGAAGTTCAATCTTCTTCATGGCAAGATCTATCTTCTGCTTATTCAGATCTGTCTCCTTAAGCTTAACAAGCCGCTCTTCTTCAATCTCATCCAGCCTCTCATCAATATCATCTATACCTGTTATCAGTTCGTCCCTCGAAACTGATTTCTGTTCTGACAGCTGCTGCTCTTTAATCTCAAGTGTGTCTTTCCTTTTCTGATTAGCCTCACTCCTCTGCTGAATAAGGGCAATACTGTCTTCTATCTCATTCAAGCGCTCCATAAGCTCAGCCTTACTTTTTTCCAGATCTTCCTGTTTCTCTTCCTTAAGCGTCTCAGCATATTCCTGCTGATCAGACTCAAGGGCTTCAATATCTTCCCGAACCACTGAACGCCTGCCTTCAAGATCACGCTGCTCAGATTCAAGCGAGTCTTTCAATGCCTGCACCTCATTGAAGGTTTCTTCAATCAATTCATCGCCTTCTTCAAGAACCGTTTTCTGCTTTTCAAGCAGCTTTTGTACTTCTCTCTCCGACTGGCTGTCAGAACATGATCCCATTATCAATGTCAGTATAAATAATGGTATCATTATCTTAAAAAAATGTTTATTCCTGGTTTCCATTCTATTATCCCACATTATTTATTGATTAAATACCTAATAAAATTAACTATTTATATACGAAAAGTAAAACATATTTTGATCGCATATTGTTTTCAGGCATAATATGGACTCATCTACATAAAATACATATTCTTTACGGCATATACAAAAAAATACAGGATATAGTGACATTAATTGGTTATAATGGCCTGATTTGTGTAAATTTATTTATCAAAAATAAAAATCAATAAACCACTTAACTGATGAGTAGCAAAACAATTCTTATTATAGCTGTTATAATGACTGCCTGTTCCAGTTCATCCGGGACGGAGCAAAGCCGGACTCAGAATATTAAAAACAGCTTGCCGGATAATAATCACACAACAGCCATTAAGCAATGGAAGGATATTAACTTCCGGGCATTTATGAGCAATGGAGAACAAATACATTTCATTGCCAGTTCAGAGCTCAATCCCGTAGACCCTTTTGAAGGCCTGGGGGAATACGGCGCCCATAATCTTTTTGACAGGGATATTAACACTGCATGGGTTGAGGGAGTTAATGGTCACGGCACCGGCGAGTACATTATAATTGAAGCGGGAAAGCAATTACCTTCCGGGATAACTATCCATAACGGCTACCAGAAAACAGAAAGGCTTTACAGGATGAACAGCCGTCCGAGCAAGCTTGAGCTCAGTCTTTACGCCGGCTTCTTTCTTGAAGGTGATGTTTCTGAGATAGCCACACGTTACAGGATAAAGCAGATTGACGGTCCGGTATACGTTGAGATGGAAGACAGGATGGGTCTGCAGAATATTATAATGCCTTTTATCTGTGAAGATGCCATTGCATACAAGGATTCACTGACCACCGTTTTTTATTCTGACCACGAAGAGGAGATAGAACAGAGAAAAAAAATGTGCCCTTCGTGTGACCTGACTCCACATTTCAGCTTCTTTATCAGGTTTGAGATAGCGGATGTTTATGAAGGATCCGATTGGGATGATACATGTATATCGGAAATTGCATTTTTATATTCTGATGATGAAGGCGAAAACGGATTAAACGGGTCTGGCGAAAAGATCCTACGGGTATATGAAGACAGCGATGCCGGCAGGATATATGCTGACACCGAAGAGGAAAAAGGTATTATGCTTATTGACAAGACAATGCTTAAAGAGTACAGGGAACTGCCGGACAATATGCATATGGATATTATACTTATGGATGTCAGCCCGGACAATGAATGGGCACAGCTTGATCTGCTTTTTTACGAGGAAGGTTCAAACAGGGCGGAGGAATATTCAATAATATATAATGTAAGAATGCAGAAGAGGGTTGATGAATCCCTTCTTGAAACAAAAATTGGCATCTTCGGTTTCGTTGAGGATAAGGGAAGGATATGGCTGGACACCATTGACGGCTATATCGATCTTGACGAGATAGAAGAAAAGATGGAGTCAGAACCTGAATAAGCGGGTAGAGCAGATATTTAATCAACGGCTTATGGAGTACAGCCTCATACCCGGGAGATCAATGGCGGTAAGATCACCCAGACCCCTCTCCTTCCCGTAAACACAGCCTGTATCAATATTAATAACAGAGGGCGACCCCTTAAGCTGTTTCTGCAGCTCATACAGGGGATGGGGACGGTGACCATGCACTATGACCTTATCTTTAAATACAGGTGATGTATACTCAAAGCGTCGCTCCCAGAGCATACTGTATTTATCGGAGAAGGGATCATCCAGCTCATCATTAAAGCCGCCATGGACAAAAATAAAGTTACCCTCAGTATGATATACCGGCATAGCTGAAAGAAAATCCATGTACCTGCTGTCTATCTCAGAAACCGAAAGGGCATCAAAGCTTCGAAGGGTTTCATTACCCCCGTTCATCATCCAGTTGTAATTACCGGCAGTTGAGTCTGATGCATTCAGCATCATATCTTCATGGTTCCCCATCAAAGGTATGATATCAAAACCTTCTGAAACAAGATCCATGATAAGGTCAAGCACGGCCTTGCTGTCCGGTCCCCTGTCAATATAATCACCCAGCATGACCAGCCTGTCATCTTTTTTAAGATTAATAATCTCGCTTATAAGCAGGTAAAGCTGCCTGTGGCAACCGTGTATGTCTCCAATGGCCATTAATCGTCCGATAACACTATAGTTTTTTATTTATAATAATTCCCAAATAATTTCCTTATGACTATTTCTCATCTGCCTGCCCCTTTAAAATTTCCCTGACAGAGGGATATAATATTTCCACCCACATTTCATACATCCTGCCTGAAGGATGCAATCCGTCCCCGGCTACCAGTGAAAGATCATCTGAAGCCCTCCTTGATACTCCGCTTACATCAATATATTTTACACCCGCCTCATTACATTCCTCAACTATAACATTATTAAAGCTGTCAATCTCCTCAGAAATCTTTTCCTGGTCCCTGCCGGCAGCAAAGGGCGTTACGCCCCAGTCAGGTATTGAAAGTACAATAACATTATCAGCAATACCCGCGGCACAGCTTATTGCAGTATCTATCAGCAATGCCAGTTCCTCTCTGAAATTATCCCTGTCGCGGCCACGGTACTGGTTATTAACACCTGTCATCAATGACACAAGCGTATATTCCCTGCCAGGACCGGCTTCTTCAATACCGGCTATCAACTCATCCGTTGTCCAGCCTGTCTTTGCAATGATACGGGCATTTGAAATATGAGCACCGTCTGCCCTCAGCTTTTCCACCAGCTGTACAGGCCACCGCTTCTCCTCTTCCACACCTTCGCCTATGGTGTACGAATCGCCGAGCGCCAGGTAAGTCAACTCTTTGTTACTGTAATCCATATCCTCTTCTTTATTTATGCTCTGGCATGCAAGCAGGGCAAGGCTCAAAAACAAAAATAAAATACATATTCCTTTTCCCATAATAATTTGAATATTTATATCATAGCATTGATGATCAGTTTAAGCAGCCTGCCAGACTTTCTTTTTTCCAATGAAAATAACATAAACTTATACTTATTCTGATCAAAGCAGCAAGTTAGTAAATATGATCCTATTTTCTTACCTTCGGTTGTTAATCAGATATGAGATATAAATAAATGATAATAAACCCCGGGCGCGCTTTTCCCGATGCATAACATTGGAGTGATTTAACCATCAAACAGTTAAACGGGCAGGCTTTTTTATTAATTAACCGATCACGATTTTTATTAATCATAAAATTTCCCAACAAATGAAGAAAACATTATCAATATGCCTTTCAATGCTTCTGCTGCTATCATGTAACAGCGGCAATTCATCAAAAAAGGATGCTTTCAAAATAGGAATAGCCACTTTTTCACATGAGACATGTACATTTTGTCCCCGGCCTACCGGTATTGATGAGTTTGAATATTACGGGCCGCCCCTTACAGGTGACGAAGTGTTGAATGCCGACTCTTATATCAACGGTTTTGTAAGCCGCGCAGGGGAATATGGCGGGGTGAAGCTTGAGGGCAT
>JBKHBA010000052.1:0-11617 GCA_046542595.1 Bacteroidales bacterium
GCGGTAACTTTCATTAGTTACCACCATTATGTTCTCGCGCGGACATAAACCGTCAAAGCGGCTTACGGTCTCCGGCAGAAGGCTCGACCCTGTATTCAGTATATCAAGGAACTGCTTGGGCTTAACATCACGGCTGAGGGGCCAGAAACGTGTTCCCGCTCCCCCCGCCATAATAACTATATACCTGTTTTTCATCTATTTGAGTACTTGTTATATTTTAACACAAATATAGTAAAAATACCTACATTGAAGACGATGATATTTTTTAGTACTTTTATGCCTGATAGTAAATTTATGCAACTGGTAGCACATATAGGCAGGTACTTCATCCTTCTCGCGGCAATATTCAAAAAACCCGAGAAGCACAGGGTATATCACAGGCAAATGCTCAGCGAAATTATTAACCTGGGTGTTAACTCCATAGGCATAGTTGTGATAATATCATTCTTTATGGGGGCGGTGATAACCCTGCAGACAGCATATAACTCCTCCAGCCCACTGCTGCCCCGCTACCTGGTGGGACTGGGTTGCCGTGATGCAATGATCCTGGAGTTCTCCTCAACAATCATAGCTCTTATACTGGCCGGCAAGGTGGGCTCACATATAGCATCGGAGATAGGCACCATGAGGGTGACAGAGCAGATCGACGCTCTCCATATCATGGGTGTCAACACAGCCTCTTACCTTATACTGCCCAAGCTGCTGGCCACCCTTGTCTTCAACCCTTTCCTTACCCTTATAAGCATCACCGTGGGAATAGGCGGCGGATGGCTGGCAGCTGTATCAACGGGCACGGTGTCATCGCAGGACTTTATTTACGGCATACAGTACTCTTTTATACCCTACTATATCACCTATTCACTGATAAAAACACTTGTCTTCGCCTTTATCATAAGCACCGTATCAGGATACCAGGGTTATCATGTCTCGGGCGGATCGCTGGAGGTGGGGAAGGCAAGCACACGCGCCGTAGTGTACAGCTGTATACTGATATTGCTTTTTAACCTTATCCTAACACAACTGCTACTGTCATGATCAGAATAAAGTCCGCCAGCAAATCCTTCCAGGGCACCAGGGTGCTTGACAATGTGTCAGCTGACTTTGAGGCCGGCACCACCAACCTTGTGATAGGGCGCAGCGGGTCCGGCAAAACGGTGCTGCTGAAAGCTATAGTCGGACTCCTGGAGCTGGACAGCGGTGAGATATGGTACGGTAACACACGCTTTGACAATATAGGCATGAAAAGAAGAAAGCCCATACGAAAGGCTATAGGCATGCTCTTCCAGGGCAGCGCCCTGTTCGACTCCATGACGGTGCAGGAGAATGTAATGTTCAAGCTTGATATGTTCACCGATATGAGCATGGCGGAGAAAAAGAAGAGGGTAGACTACTGTCTCAGGCGTGTGGATATAAGCGAAGCCAACAGCATGCTGCCCTCCGAGCTCTCGGGTGGCATGAGGAAAAGGGTGGCCATAGCCAGGGCCATAGTCCTTAACCCCCGCTATCTTTTCTGTGATGAGCCCAACTCCGGACTCGACCCTCTCACCTCCATTGTTATCGATAAGCTGATAAAAGATATAACGGAAGAGTTTAAGATGACCACCATAGTCAACACCCACGATATGAACTCGGTGATGGAGATAGGTGAAAAGATCATCTTTATATCTGAAGGGGTAAAATACTGGGAGGGCACAGCCAGTGAGGTGATGCGATCAGACAGTGAGCCACTCAATGATTTTATCTTTGCCAGCAAGATGGCCAGGCAGCTCAAAGATCAGTCATCATCATCATCATCAAGCTCCTCGTAGTCCACATACTCACCCATATCACGCGGAAAACCTTTTTTATCAGTACCGCCGCGCACATCATTGCCATCATCAGACCTGCCCTTCTTTCCGTCACCCCCAAGAAAGCGGCCCACAGCGCTGACAACAAGGTATATCAATAAGCCAATTAATAATAATCTGAAAAACACGCTACCTCCTTATTCAACCAGCATCGGTGTATCGGCCATCCTTTTGTTTGTCCTGCCAAAAAGCAGGTTAAGGCCAAACCTGAGATTAATATAATCAAGCCTCTGCGGTATGGTCACCACATCAGCCCCGTTATTCTCCCTGAACTCTATCCATGAAGCCGGTATCTGGTCAGCAACCATATATAACTGCAAAGGACCGCCCCTTACACCAAAGCCGAAACCGAAATTATTAAAGCTCCTGTTGGTCATGGTATAGCTGAGGCTGGCAGACAGCACATCGCCAGCCAGCAGGGTGCCCGACAATGTCAGCGACTCCCTCACACCCATGCCCATGGTGGTACGCGAGAGCACACCCAGCGACAGGTAGTCGAGGGGCTGGTAGCTGGCAGCAAGGTACAGCTTGGCCGGCAGGCCTGTGGTATACCCTTCCTCGCTGTTTGCAAATTCAAAGGTATTGAGCAGTGAATCGCCAAACTCCTCCATTATAAGGTCCATATCCCTGTCGCCGGTAATGGCATCCGACACATCAATACCGTCAAAGGTGAAGTTATTGGTAGCACGGAAAATAAAGGATTCCCTGCCCCACTTCATATAGCCCAGGTCAATAATACTGGCTGAGAGATGCAAATTGTCCATCAGCATATATTCGGCGCCAAGGTCAATGCCCATACCGAAATTTTTGAAGCTGGGACCTATCTCACCAAAGCCGGCATTCTCACGGAACATAATACTGTCTATGAAACCGTCCTGATCAAGGGCCACATCAAATGGTCCGCCCAGCCTCAGCTCCACCACACTGTTCAGGGTATGTGAATAATCATCGTGTACCTGCAGCTCCAGCTCTTCAGCCATCAGGGAGGCACTCACCGCCCCCTGCATCAGCTTCAGGCGTCCGCCCACACGCAGCCTGTCCGTGATATTCCTCGAAAGGCCTATATGCGTCTGCAGGTAGGCCTGTGCTTCCATTCCCATACCCCCCAGGTCAGCCGAGGAGCCTGTAAAGCCTTCATTGCCCTCCAGCGCCAGGGTGAAAAGGTCGGCAGGCAACCTGGCCCTGCCCATCCCTTTGGCTGTCAGACCAAGGTCAAGCCACCAGTCTTCTGCCACGGTGAAGCCCACACCCAGCAGCTGCACACCCATCTCGCCCGAGACAAAAGCCTTGTTGCCTATTCTGCTGTAAAATTGGTCGCGGTCAAAGTCAGGATGCAGTACGGTCATAATGGAATCGCTGCCTTCCATGGTTTGAAAGATATTACCCATATTAAGCAGGTTATTGCTCATACCCACGTATATATCAGACAATGCCGGCAGTCCTATATATACATTAGCCCCGGGCCTGAAGGCCGGGTTCAGCTGCGACGATTGTGGTATTCTGAGGAAATACTGGGTCTGTATATGCTGTGCCATAAGGCCTGATGCCATAAGGAGCATTCCGGCCAGCAGTGTTGCTTTTCTTATTTTCTTGGTCATCATAATCATTGATCTTCTGAGTTAAAGTTAAACTTCAGTCCCGCCTTCATCCTTACCGCTGCCTTGAACAGTATGCTGTAATCGGAATATATCCTTACATCCTTTGTACCGTTATCGGTGGTGTTAAGGGTGAAGGTGAAGATAATGTTGTCAGCCTCCTGCGCAGCATCGAGGAAGCTGCGGGGAAACTCTATATCTGTGGTGCCAATGCCCGGCTCCGTAACCCTGCCATCGGCATCAACAGGGGCCGCCGTAAACAGCTCACCCGTGTCTATCGTCTCCAGCACCGTCATCGAGGTAGAGTCATACAGCTCTATCATCACCGCAACATTGAGGGGGAAGCCGTTCTCCATATAAAGGCTGAACTCCAGCTCCTCCAGATCCTGCAGCGGATCATCCTCACCCGGATCAGCCGCCATGAAGTTATCTACCGTATCCGAGAGCTGCAGGCTGGCTATCCTGAACTCCATAGGCACCTCCACCTCAATACCGGCAGTAAAGCGGCTGTCGCCGAAAATAATATTGTCAAGGGTTTCTTCATCGGGATTGACAGCGGCGGAACCGTAAAACTCAATCTCCCGGGGCAGCATGGATATAAGCTCGGGCAGGCTTGAATTATCCCTGTCAATAACAAAGGATGAGCTTATATCCCTGTTGTCAGTGTCCGTGGGATAGTCAAGATCTACCGGATCTCTCTCAAGCGCTATCTCCTCCTCATCATTCATTCCCTTTACCTCGGTATTGACCCTCATGGGCATGCCAAAGGAATTGAGGTAGTTAACAGTTATTGACGGATCGGAGATATGTATTGACCCGCTCAGCCTGGAGAACAGGTCCTCCATACCCAGGTCCATGGTGTCACGTGACATCTCCTCCGTGTACTGACCGAAATAGCCGGTCAGGTAATCAAAATCAGGCTCTTCAAACTCAACATTTATCCTTACACTGTCTGAAAGATCATACGAGGCCGGTTCCTCCGGCACCCTTATCTCGTACTCCAGGGGCAGCCGGTTATAGGGCTGGTTCTGGTCAGTACCAAAATCCACCAGGGCATTGTCAAGGTCTATCACCCCGGTGGTTACTGCATCAGCAGGTATGTCTATGGTCACATCCAGCTCCGTGCCTCCCATGTCAACACCGGGAGCACTGAAATGTATGCGCGTATCAAAGGAGGCCCATGATGTAAAGCTGTAGGATATCTGTCCACCGCTCACCTTCATGTTACTGAGCTTTATATCCCCGCCCGGCTCTATATCCAGGGTGTCATGCACCGTGGGTATTGAATTTGATACTACCGGTATGGTATTCTCATAAGTCTCTCCCGGAAAGGAGGTATAGAATTCATCCAGCCCGAAATTAATGACCGAATCTTCCCTGAATACCAGCTTCAGGAGCTCATTATCAAAAACAAGTGTGTCGTTGGGCTCAACGATATCGCTGAGTGTTACCTCCCCTTTCACTGCGCTCATCACCAGCCCGGGATTAAGGGCTGCCTCACCCGACAGCATATCCATATCATATGTCTCTTTGACACATGAGGACAGCAGCAGGAAAGAAAGCAATACAATAAATACTGTTTTGCGTCTCATCATTTTGTCCTTTCTTTATCTTGTAAGCTCATAATTATATAAAAAACTGTCGCTACCACCCGTTACCAGGTTATAGCTGCCTTCACTGCCCAGCCTTCCCACGGAGAAAGGTGTGGTGCCGCTGAGCGGAAAGCCTTTAAGGGCCCTGCCCTTCTCATCTATTAAATGAATGGTATTGGATGAAGGGTTCACGTACCCAAGCTTTTTGTCGACAGATGAAAATTCCAGTCCGTAGGGACCGGTGATATCATCACTACCCGTACTCAGGCTGAACATGCGGCTCCTGTCATTATCATATGCATATATCCTGTCCCCGTCAAAAAAGATATATTCACCCTGCCCGTCGGCGTCAAGGTCAAAATATTCAAAAACAGGGTTATCAGAAAAATCATTAAGGCTGTATGTTGTTACCTCCCCATTGAACTTAACTCTCTTCACCGATCCGTCAGCCGAGGCCAGGACCATCTCAGGGCTGGTGCCGGTGGTGAGCCTGAGGCTTGAATTGACTGAGCGCGATACCTGCTCTTTCATGTCAACCCTCACATTGCCCCGGCGGTTAAGGATATACATATTATTATCATCATTAAGCACCAGGTAATCCTTACCCGATACCCTGAAAAATTCGACCTCATTGCTTACGGCAGCCGTTGTCCTGAACTGGTTCCAGCCTTTCACCGTGCTGCCTGTCTTGTCGTAGGCATATACCTTATGGTCACTACCGCAGATAAAAAGCCTGTAATCCCTGTTATTCTCATAGTCAAAGAGGGCAAGCCCGTTGGTGGCAGGCGACCTGAGCTGAACAGGGTACCTCTCAACATAATTGCCGTTGCGGTCGAGCAGGTGCAGGTAATTCTCCGTGGCAAACAGTATCTGCAACTTGCCGTTCTTATAATAATCAATCACCCACGCCTTACCCTTTATAGCCTCAGCCACCGGCCTCTTCCACAGTATCCTGCCGGCCGAATTAATAAGGTAAAGCTTATTATTGAGGTCCTGTATGAAAATCTCTTTGCCCCCGGTATAATGATTGGTGAAGAACAGCGGCTTTGAAGCAGCCACCGTATCCAGCAGGCTCTCCCACACTGCCCTGGCCTCCTCCCTCACCTCAGGCCTGTACATCACCGAAAGGGTATTATACAACATATCATTGCTGGAGACAAACTGGTATCCCACAGCCTGCAGCTTGCTCAGTGATTCCTTATTTCTTTCCAGTCCTTTCACTATCTCATCCTTTAACACTCCTTCAAGCAGGTGTATTATCTTTGACGGCACACAGTACAGGTAATAACCTGCACTGCTGGGCATGGTGCTCTCAAACTCACGATATAACAGGTCGTTGGCCAGTGTCCTGTTAAGTATATTATCATAAATGAATTTTGAAAGGGCACCGTCCGTATTACTTAAGACGAGCAGACCATCATAAAAGGTTGCATACCTGCTCTCGAGAAAACCACCAAAGCTGCCTCCCAGTATGGCACCCATTTCATCCTCCGGCAAGCTGTATATTATATATTCGGTTTCGTCATCAGGCTTATAGCTTATAAGATGCTCACCGGCATCCCGGGTATTGCGACTGTAATAGCTGTCAAGCTCCTCCGCAAAGGCTTTCTCCGTGGCATTGCTGCCCCTGAGGTCAAAAAGCATCAGCTTGTTCTTTTCCGCCTCCTGCCCCTTTATATCAAGATGCACCCTTGCCATCTCACCTGTAAGCTGGCTTTTGAGTATATCGCTTATATACCTTGTCTCCCCGCCCACATTCACAGCTCCTTCACCGGCACCGCTGGTCATAATCTCGAACATGGCCGCCCCGGCAGGTATATACCTGTATATATCAAATGAGCCCGGCTCCTGCTCCCTGTACCTGTATAAGGTCTGCTCCGGGTCATCCGCCTCTATATAACCGCTCAGCACAAATCCTTCCTTCTTCAGGTACAGGTCGGCCTCCAGGCATGATGCCAGTGAGGGTACAGGCGATGCCGGTCCCCCCTCGCCGGCTGTCAGCAAGGACACTATCCTGGGCATATTCTCAAAGATAAGGTAGAGCTTGTTCGCATTTCTGCCTGCAGCAGCTGCTACCGGCTCAAAACCCTGCAGGTCGCGTATGTCTGTCTCCTGGCCCAGCTGTCTTATACCGGCCTCAACCAGTATATGCGAGGGACTGCTGATAATGATGCCACGGTTAAGTGCTATGTATAAGACAGGATCTGCATCACCGGCCGCCCTCAGCTCATAAACATTGCTGCCCCCATATTCCTTATCAGTATAACTGTATCCCGGTATCCCGTCCAGCAATGATTGTATATGCTTGTCACGTATCTCCGGTGAGGCGGCAAAGGCAAAGAAAGGAGTGAGCCTGTCGCGTCCCATCAGGTGTATGGAGATAAGAACGGGATTATTGCCGGCCAGCTGTCTGAGCTCGCGGCTGTGAGCCAGGGAATCTATAAGGTCTATGGAAGAGCTTAAACTGTTCAGTTCCGGTACCTCCGTCATGCCTGCTATCAGTTCACTATCGTCGGCCAGCGATTCAAAGAGCCCGGGCATATCAACAGCCTCAATGATAATGCCCGCATCAAGGGGTATGCTGCCATATGGACTGCTGGCCCATGCCCTCTGCCTCTGCTGCAGAAACCAGGCAAGAACAGCCATCCCGGCAAATAATAAAACTATAACTACTATGGTCCACCGTTTCGACACCTGGGCTGCTTTTTTCTGTTTTTTTACTGAACCAAAATTAATAAATAATTCATGACTTACCATAGCAATAACAGTAGTTAAAAAACTAAAATCCCCGCCCTGCATTATGCAATAAAGCCGCTGTCTGTTAAGCGCCCCGGCAATACCGGCAGCCATAAAGACCCGGAGAAAGACAGCTCATGTTTTATTTTCTCTGCCTTTATAAGATGCATACCCGGCATTCTGCCTGACAACATACTGCTCCTTCTTAACACTGGTACGGTTTTTGTTTTTATCAGGCAAATAATATTACAGCCTGGAATATGAAGAAAGTTTTTCTGTCACTTATTATTATAATAGGTGCAAATGCCTTTTTGCATGCACAGACAATAACAGTCATTGATGCAGAAGACAGAAAGCCGGTGAAGAATGTGGCGGTCTTTAATGAGAATAAGAACCGCTTCGGGTATACTGACCTCTCGGGTGAATTCAGGATAGATAACTTCCGCCCCTCAGATAAGATATATTTCCAGCACCCCTCATACGAAAATATTTCTCTTACACGGGAGCAGCTTAAGGCCATGGATTACAGCGTTATGCTGCAGCACAAGACCTTTGAGATAGATGAGTTTGTCGTTTCAGCCAGCCGCTGGGAGCAGGATAAGAACGAGGTGCCCAATAAGATAAGCCCCATAAGGAATGCCACCGTTGAGTTTGTTAATCCGCAAACGGCAGCCGACCTGCTGGGCATTTCCGGCGAGGTATATGTGCAGAAGAGCCAGCTGGGAGGTGGAAGTCCCATGATAAGAGGCTTTGCCACACACAGGGTGCTGCTGGTGGTTGACGGCGTGCGCATGAATAATGCCATCTTCAGGGAAGGGAACCTGCAGAACGTAATATCGGTCGATCCCAATATTATAGATAATACCGAGATAGTGTTCGGTCCGGGTGCCGTGATGTACGGCAGCGATGCCATAGGCGGCGTAATGGACTTCCACTCAAAGAAAGCACTGCTCTCAACAGACGATAAGGTAAATATAAAAGCCGATGCCATGGTCAGGGTGTCTACAGCCAATAATGAGAAAACGATGCATGCCGATATCAACGTGGGGGGCATGAAGATGGCCATGCTGGCCAGCTATACCTTTTCCGGCTATGAGGATCTCAGGATGGGAAGAATGGGTAACGAAAGCTACCGGCGTCTATACTACCAGACAAGGTATGGCAATACAGATATGATGGTGCCTAACCGTAGCCCCAACATGCAGGTGCCGTCAGGGTATGACCAGCATAATATATCGGCTAAAATAAGGTTTCAGCCTACGGAGGAGCTGAATATAAACCTTATAAATCATACCGGCATATCATCGGACATACCGCGCTATGACAGGCTTATACAGTATGCCGACAGCACACTGCGCTATGGCGAATGGTACTATGGTCCCCAGAAATGGATGATGAATAATGCCACGGTGGAGTGGAAGCCGGAAAACAGGCTCTTCGATGCCCTGAAGGTGGTGGCTGCCCACCAGGATTTTGCCGAGAGCCGCCACGACAGGAAATTCAATAATGATAATATACGTGAGCGCTATGAGGAGGTGACAGCCTTGTCGCTGAGCGCCGACTTCGAGAAGGAGCTGGGCAATAAGCTGCTGTTCTACGGGCTCGAAGCAGTGACCAACGATGTTGACTCAAGAGGCAGAAGCCGTAATATTATAAGCGGAGAGATAACACCGGCAGCAAGCCGTTATCCTGATGGCGACAACCGCTATAACTCCTTTGCAGCATACAGCGGCTTTAAATATTCAGCATCGGAAAAAGTGTTTATTAACGGCGGGCTGAGGTATAACTATACCACCCTGCACTCAACATTCCAGGATAACAGCTTCTATAACTTCCCCTTCGATGAGATAAACATAGATAACGGAGCCCTCACCGGCTCCCTGGGTGCAGTATGGCAGGCAGATGAAAAAACAAAGCTCAATATCAATGCCTCAACAGGATACAGGGCACCCAATGTTGACGATGCCGCAAAGGTGTTCGACTCGGAACCGGGATTCGTAGTGGTGCCCAATCCCGGACTAAGATCAGAATATGCCTGGAATATAGATATGGGGATAACACGCGAACTGTTCGATATACTGCACCTTGAACTTACAGGCTTTGCCACATGGCTTGATAATGCCATGGTACGCCGTGAATATACCTTTAACGGCGCCGACTCCATTGAATACCAGGGCGAGATGAGCAGGGTGCTGGCCTTAGTCAACGCAGGCAGTGCCACAGTATGGGGAGGGCATTTGAGCATGCAGCTGTCGCCCATGAGAAACCTGAGGATAAAGTCAAATATGAACATAACAAAAGGAACTGATAATGAAGGTGTGCCCTTCAGACATGTTCCGCCAGCATACGGGTCATCACATATAATATATGAGAACAAGGAGGTGAAGATAGACCTTTATGCCGTATATAACGGTGAGATGTCATACGGGGATATGGCTCCCTCGGAAAGAAACAAAACACATATGTACGCCAGCGACGATAATGGCAATCCCTACTCACCCTCGTGGTTCACCCTCAATATGAAAGTCTCATACCAGGTAGGCAGGTCAGTTATCATCAATGCAGGCATAGAGAATATACTCGACTACAGGTACCGTCCATATGCCTCGGGCATAGCCGCACCCGGACGCAATTTAATTATTGCGCTCAGGATGAAAATATAAGCTGTTGCCAGCTGTCCCGTCACCACAGCAAAAGTGTCAAAGCCGCTGAAGATCTTCGTTCCGCCGCCACCCAGCTCCTGGTTTTTCAAAAAGGCCGCCAGCCAGAACTTACCTGATTATTGCTATATTTAGCAAAAAAAATTTGCGGTATGAAAAAAATCACCTCTCTCATTACAGCAACAGCAATATCATTATTATTGATTATATCATGTACCGGTCCTGATAGCAACAGCAGCAGCAACACCGGCATGCCCGGCACACCGGATTTTTCGCTGACCAGGGGACCGGAAAAAGGATCGCTGGTGATAGTAGGCGGCGCCATGCGCGACACCGCCATCACCGACCGCTTTATTGAGCTGGCCGGTGGACCGGATGCAGCCATAGTGGTGGTGCCTACAGCCTCAGGGGCTGAAGAGATGGATGAGGAGAGATACACCCGCTTCCTTACAGCCCGCGGAGCAAGCGATGTGACCATGCTGCATACCTACGACTCGCTGGAAGCATGCAAACCCGGGTTTGCAGATCCACTGAAAAGGGCATCCGGACTCTGGTTTACAGGGGGCAGGCAGTGGCGCATAGTGGATGCGTATGCAGGCACACCAGTGCAGAAAGAGATGGAGAAGCTGCTGCAGCGGGGCGGTGTAATAGGCGGATCATCGGCCGGAGCTACCATACAGGGCAGCTACCTGGCCAGGGGCGATACAAAAACCAATACAATAATGATGGGCGACCATGAAGAGGGGTTCGGATACCTCAGCTCCTCGGCAATAGACCAGCACCTGCTGGTGCGCAACAGGCAGCACGACCTGGTGGAGATCATAGAGGCACATCCTGAGCTGCTGGGAATAGGCCTGGATGAGAATACAGCCGTAATAGTGCAGGGCGATGAGATGGAGGTCATGGGCCGGAGCTTTGTGGCTGTATATGATCACAAACTGTGGACCTCTGATGATAATGGGGAATCATTACACAATGGTGGGAAATTTTTCCTGCTGAGAGCCGGCGACAGGTATAATGTACATACCCGTGAAGTAACAGAATGGAGCGGAGGCAGAAGCCGCAATATCTTTGCACAGCCCGATACAACAGACAGTGCAGGTAATCATAAATAAAACCGCAGCAGGCATTGGTAAACAATGGCAGATCATCGCTGATACCACACCAGGGCATTGTAAACAATGGCA
>JBKHBA010000053.1:0-11527 GCA_046542595.1 Bacteroidales bacterium
ATAAATCAGAACTTTCGCTTCCTTAAGAACAACCTTCTGTATCATGGTGTGGATTCGGTGGATGGGCTGCTTGCTGACCTTGGCGTTTCTTTCAGGCAGTTTGATGATCCGGACAGGGGATTCTCTTACAGGTATGATGCCGGCCTGGATATGCGGATGAGCCGGGGGGGCAGAAAGACAGCTGCTGATATAGTGAATAAATACCCCGTTGAAGATCTGAAAAAGCTGTTGCGCAATTACGGTGAGTTCAGGAATGCAGGAATGCTGGCATCAGCCATAGTGGCTTACAGGGAGCAGAAGGAGATAAAAAGTACAAAGGAAATGCTTGAATCAGTCAGGGCTTTTATCCCGTCAAGGCAGGAGAACAAGTTCCTCTCAAGGTTATTCCAGGCTTTAAGGATTGAGCTTAACAGGGAGATAGAATTCCTGCAGGAAATGTTGCTGCAGGCAACAGAGATGCTGGTCAGTGGCGGGAGGATAGCTGTAATATCTTATCATTCTGTTGAAGACAGGGTAGTTAAGAATTATTTCCGCAGCGGTAATTTTGAAGGGCATATAGAAAAAGATTTTTATGGCAATCCTGTAAGTCCTTTCAGGCAGGTGAATAAAAAGGTAATTATGCCTTCCGAAAAGGAGTTGGAAAGAAACAAAAGAGCGCGCAGCGCAAAATTAAGAATTGCAGAAAAAAAGTGAGATGGATAAGGATACAGTAAGAAGCAACAGCCATTCAAAGGGCGAAGGCTTTGTTAAAAGCCTTATCAGTGGGTCCCTGTTCAGCGAGAAGATAATACTGGGTAACCTGCCCTATATTGTATTACTGACTGTACTGGGTGCCTTTTATATAGCCAACCGCTTTCATGCCGAAAAGATAATCAGGAGAACAGATATACTGCAGCAGGAAGTGAAAGAGTTAAGGGCAGAGGCAATGGCAACCAGTTCTGAACTGATGTATATAAGTAAGCAATCGGAGGTAAGTCGACTGGTGGAAAGGCGCGGACTGGGACTGAAAGAATTGAAAAGACCACCTTATAAAATTGTTGTAAAAGAATAATTATGGCAATAAGGGATGAAATAATATGGCGTAGCGGGGTGGTATATATTGCCGTTATCATTTTGGCTACAGGCATACTGGCACGCATATTTATCATCCAGTTTGTGGAGGGTAACAGCTGGGCTGAGATGGGTGAGGAGTTTATTTACAAGACATATATGGTGCCGGCAAACAGGGGTGATATTCTGTCGGATGACGGGCGCCTGCTTGCCAGCTCGGTCCCTTATTACTCTATTTATGTTGATACCAGGAGTACAGGCATGGATCAGCAGACATGGACCCAGGGCCTTGACGGACTGTCTGACGGACTGTCAAAAATAATAGGCCTTAAATCTGCAGCTTCCTGGAGGCGGGACCTTGAAGCTGCAAGGAGGAAAGGAGACAGGTATTACCTGGTAAAAAGAAGGGTAAGTCATAATACCTTAAAGGAACTGAAGAAGCTGCCGGTGTTCGAGCATGGCAGGTATAAGGGAGGATTTATTGCTGAGCCTGAAAATATCAGGGTGCGTCCGCACATGAGGCTGGCGAGCCGGACTATAGGTTACCTGACCAGGGGTGCCACCGGGAACGTTGTTGGACTTGAAGGTGCCTATGATAAGGAGCTTACAGGTGTCAGTGGTAAAGTATTGAAGCAGCGTCTGACAGGAGGGGCCTGGATGCCGGTTAATAACGAGAATTCACTTGAACCCAGGGATGGAAACGATATACTGTCAACAATCAATATTGACCTGCAGGATGTTGCCGAAAGTGCCCTGGAGAGGCAGCTGCTCAGGCATAACGCACATCATGGTGTTGCGGTGCTGATGGAGGTGCAGACCGGTGATATAAAAGCCATGGCTAACCTGGAGTTAGGGGAGGATGGACACTATTATGAATCATATAATTATGCCGTGGGTGAGAGTACAGAGCCCGGCTCAACATTTAAGCTGGCATCCTTTATAGCAGCCCTTGAGGATGGCCTGGTTGAACTGGATGATACTATTGACACGGGCGACGGAACGGTCAGGTACTATGACAAGACTATAAGAGATTCAAAAGAAGGGGGCTATGGCAGGATGACCGTGAGAGAGGTGTTTGAAAAGTCGTCTAATGTGGGGACGGCAAAAATTATTTATGAGAACTATAAAAGCCGGCCCGGCGATTTTGTGGATCGCCTGTACCGGATGGGCCTGAATGAAAAGACAGGTATAGATATCCGGGGCGAAGGCAAACCACTGATAAGGTACCCGGGTGATAAATACTGGTCAGGCATATCCCTTCCCATGATGTCATACGGCTACGAAGTGCAGCTTACACCTTTGCAGATTCTGACCTTATATAATGCAGTGGCCAATGACGGAAGAATGATGAAACCACGTATTGTTAAACAGGTACGATATCATGGCACAACCGTTAAGGAAATAAAAACTGAGGTTCTTAACCCGGCCATATGTTCCGGGTTGACAACAGAGAAAATAAGGACCCTGCTTAAAGGGGTTGTTGAGAACGGCACAGCAATGAACCTGGATAATGACATGTATAGTATAGCAGGGAAGACCGGGACGGCCCAGATAGCCAATGATAAATACGGGTATAACCATGGGGGCAGGGTCTCTTACCAGGCTTCTTTTGTGGGCTATTTTCCTGCTGATAAGCCTGTGTACTCATGTATAGTGGTAGTCAATGCCCCTTCAAACTACATATATTACGGCAACCTGGTGGCTGGACCAGTGTTCAGGGAGATTGCAGATAAAGTATATGCCACACGGTTCTTTAATGAGCATGAGAGGCAGGAAAAGCAGGGTAAGCCTGTAATTAAAACAGGCTATGGTGATGATGCGACATACGTCCTGGCAGATCTCGGGGTGAAGCATTCCTATGACGGGACTGCCGGCTGGGTAAGGCCAACTAACCACCAGGATACCCTTAAGTTTAAAGAGCTGGAACTGATAGAAAACCTGGTTCCTGATGTTACAGGTATGGGACTGAAAGATGCACTGTTCCTTCTTGAGAACTCGGGGCTCAGGGTCAGGGTCAGCGGCCGGGGAAAGGTAGTGAAACAATCATTGCGCCCGGGCATAAGGATAGTACCGGGATCAGTAATAGATATTGAATTAAGGAATTGATGAAGAATCTGGCAGACATATTAGCAGGAATAGTATATACGGCAACAGTGCCCGTGGATAATATTATCATTGAAAATATAAGTTTTGATTCTCGAAAAGTGGTGGGAAACAGCCTTTTTATCGCTGTTAAAGGGACGGTAACTGATGGTCATAAGTATATTCCTGACGCCATAAGGCTCGGTGCCACGGCTGTATTATGCGAGTACGTACCTGCAGATGCCAACCCTGAGGTCTGCTGGATAAAGGTGAAAGATTCATCGTATGCCCTGGGCTTATGTGCTTCTAATTTTTATGATAAGCCTTCGGGGGAACTGAAGCTTGTCGGTGTTACGGGCACAAACGGTAAAACAACAACGGTAAGCCTCCTGTATGATCTTTTTACTGCCCTGGGCTATAAGGCAGGACTTTTATCGACAGTGGTAAACAGGGTTGCAGGAAAAGAGACCAGGGCCACGCTTACAACACCGGACCCCCTAAGTATAAACAGCTTATTAAGGCAGATGTCAGATGCCGGCTGCGAGTTTGCCTTTATGGAGGTCAGCTCCCATGCTATAGTGCAGAAAAGGACAGCGGGACTGATATTCAGCATGGGTATATTTACCAATATAACACATGATCACCTTGATTACCATGGGAGTTTTGACGGGTACCTGGCAGCAAAAAAAGGATTTTTTGACAACCTGCAGGCTGATTCCATAGCGCTGGTCAACGCTGACGACCGAAATGCCGGGTTTATGCTCCAGAACTGCAGGGCGGCAAAATATACTTACTCAATGAAGACAGTGGCCGATTACAGGTGCAGGATTATTGAGCACCGGTTTGACGGGATGAATATACGGTTTGGTAACGATGAGTTATGGACTGTCTTTATCGGTGAGTTCAATGCTTATAACCTGCTGGCCGTTGCTTCCGCTGCCGACCTGCTGGGACAGGACCGGCTGGAGGTGCTTGCCGGTATAAGCAGGCTTAAACCTGTGCCGGGAAGGTTTGAAGTTGTAAGGTCAGATACGGGAATAACGGCAATAGTTGACTATGCCCATACACCTGATGCACTGGAAAATGTGCTCTCAGCCATAAATAATATCAGGATACCGGGAAACAGGCTGATAACGGTTATAGGTGCCGGGGGCGACCGCGACAGCTCAAAGCGGCCGGTAATGGCAAGGATAGCTGCTGAAAACAGTGACCGGCTTATACTGACATCCGATAATCCCAGGTCTGAAAATCCTGAAAAGATCATTGAGGATATGATGGGGGGAGTGCCTCTTGATAAGAGGGCCCGGGTTCTCCGGATAACTGACAGAAGGGAAGCCATACGCAGCGCTGCTATGATAGCAGCCAGGGATGATATAATACTTGTTGCCGGAAAAGGCCATGAGACATACCAGGAAGTGAAGGGGAAGAGGAATCATTTCGACGACAGGGAAGAATTAAGGAAAATGTTTATGTCAGCTAACTAAAACAGGGATAATGTTTTATTACCTTTTTAAATATCTTGAGTCATTAAATATTCCCGGAGCGGGGGTGTTTGAATATATCTCTTTCCGTTCAGCTGCAGCTGTTATTACCTCGCTGCTGATATCCCTCATCCTGGGTAAGAAGATTATCAATTTTCTGCAGCGCAAGCAAGCCGGAGAGGTGGTGCGTGAACTGGGACTTGATGAACAGTATAAAAAGGAAGGAACACCGTCAATGGGAGGACTGATAATACTGGCTTCCATAATAATACCTACCCTGCTTTTTGCCCGCCTGGATAATATATATGTGATACTGATGCTTGTGACAACATTCTGGCTGGGACTGATAGGTTTTGTTGATGATTACATAAAAATATTCAGGAAAAATAAAAAAGGACTGGCAGGCAGGTTTAAGATACTGGGACAGGTAATACTCGGACTGATAGTGGGTGTTACACTGCTGTTCAGCGAACAGGCTGTGGTACGTGAAATCACCACGCTTACAGATCTTGGTGAAATTCATTCTTCAAAATTCCTTGAAACGGGCATAACAACTCAATCAGACACGCTGGTTGCAAGAGATATAAAGAGCACCATCACAACTATTCCCTTCGTGAAAAATAACGAGTTTGACTACTCATGGCTGGTCCCTTTTGTTAAGGGAGAAAACAAGCAGACCATAGGATGGATAGTTTTTGTAATAGTTATAATATTTATTGTTACCGCAGTCTCGAATGGTGCCAACCTGACGGACGGACTTGATGGGCTTGCTACCGGAACATCCTCAATAATAGGTGTTACCCTGGGAGTGCTGGCCTATGTATCGGGTAATATTATTTATGCCGACTATCTTAATATTATGTATATACCCTATACAGGCGAGCTGGTGATATTTGCCAGTGCCTTTATAGGAGCCACAATAGGCTTTTTGTGGTATAATTCATACCCGGCACAGGTTTTTATGGGCGATACAGGCAGTCTGGCCATAGGTGGTATTATTGCTGTTTTTGCGGTAGTGATAAGAAAAGAGCTGCTGATACCGATACTGTGCGGCATTTTCCTGGCAGAAAGCCTGTCTGTGGTGATACAGGTAGGCTGGTTCAGGCGAACAAGGAAAAGAACAGGAAAGGGCAGGCGTATTTTTCTTATGGCACCCCTTCATCATCATTACCAGATGAAAGGATTTCCGGAACCCAAGATTGTGACAAGGTTCTGGATAGTGGCCATAATGCTTGCTGTATTAAGCGTTGTAACATTAAAAATCAGGTAATTGAGTAAGATAATAGCCATACTGGGAGCAGGCGAAAGCGGTACAGGAGCAGCAATACTGGCTGCAGCTAAGGGATACGAAGTATTCGTATCTGATAATGCTGTTATTAAAGACAGATACCGCCAGGAGCTCAATGCACATAATATTGATTTTGAAGAAGGGACACATAGCCTGGATAAACTGCTGACGGCAGACCTGGCAGTTAAGAGTCCGGGTATCCCAGATAATAAATACCCTGTGGCTGACCTTCTTGAAGCCGGTGTGAAGGTGATATCGGAGATTGAATTTGCCGGTATGTATACAGAAGCCAGGAAGATATGTATTACCGGCAGCAACGGCAAAAC
The DNA here is from genome assembly GCA_046542595.1 of Bacteroidales bacterium. GTDB lineage: Bacteria > Bacteroidota > Bacteroidia > Bacteroidales > VadinHA17 > UBA9300. The sequence goes on from JBKHBA010000053.1 coordinate 6,228, forward strand.
AACCACGGCACATCTTGTATATTTTATACTCAGGAATGCCGGTCTGAAAGCTGCCCTTGCAGGTAATGTGGGCAATTCATTTGCGAGGCAGGTGGCAGAGGGCGATTATGATTACTATGTGATTGAACTGAGCAGTTTCCAGCTTGATGGGATGTTTGATTTCAGGGCCGATATCGCCGTTTTAATGAATATCACACCGGATCACCTCGATAGGTATGATAATGACTATCAGAAATATATTGATTCCAAATTCAGGATAATAAATAACCAGACAGCCGAAGATTATCTGGTATACTGGGCCGGAGACCCTGTTATCAGTAAGGAGTTGTATGACAGGTCTCCACCGTGCAGAATGCTGCCTTTCTCATCCGAAAGGACAGAGGGCATGGCTGCTTTTATTGATAATGATACTATCATACTTTCAATCGATAATAAAACTGAAGAAATTATGACTATTCACGATCTTGCTCTTAAAGGCCTTCATAATACCTATAATTCGATGGCTGCGGCCGTCGCAGGTAAAATACTCAATATACGGAAGGAAACCATACGTGAGAGCCTGTCTGACTTCCAGGGCGTGGAACACCGGCTTGAAACAGTTATTGAGGTGCATGGCATTAATTTTATTAATGATTCAAAGGCTACCAATGTAAATTCATCATGGTATGCCCTTGAATGTATGACAAAAAAGGTGGTATGGATAGCAGGTGGTATAGACAAGGGCAATGATTACAGTGAGTTATATGATCTTGCGGGACAAAAGGTAAAAGCAATAGTATGCCTGGGTAAGGATAACAGAAAGATTATGGATGCTTTTAAAGGGAGGGTGCCCACAATAATAGAAACAAAGTCAATGGCCGAGGCTGTTAAATCTGCTTATTACCTGGCATCCACCGGTGATACAGTACTGCTTTCACCTGCCTGTGCAAGCTTTGACCTTTTTGAAAGCTATGAAGACAGGGGCAGGCAGTTTAAAGAGGCAGTAAGGAATTTATAAAATATAATCACGTGAAATAAAAAATATATGCATAGAATGAAACGATAAGAAGAAGATAGTGAATAAGATAGTGAATAAGATGAAGAAAGATAGATAACGAGAGTGAATGAGAACGGATATTATAATAAGTTATGAGAACAGTGCTTGGAGGATTATTTAAAGGCGACAGGGTGGTATGGGGACTGATAGTGGTCTTTATGTTCTACTCGCTGCTTGCAGTTTACAGCTCATCTGTAAGCCTGGCCTTTTCAAGCCACGGGGGAGACACTACCTTCTTCCTTAAATCGCATGGCATGATGCTGGTATTCTGCCTCTTTATTATTACAGTTACCCAGCACCTTCCCTATAAAGTCTATTCATCACTGGCTGGCTTTGGTCTCTTCGTGGCCATAATACTGCTTGTCCTTACACTTCTTTTCCCAGTAAGGATAAATGAGGCATCAAGATGGATAATGATACCGGGTACAAACTTTATGATACAGACTTCAGACCTGGCCAAGGTGGCCCTTGTGATATACCTTGCACGCATGCTGTCAGGAAACCAGCATAACCTGAATGATTTCAAACATATGACAAGGGTGATGATAGTACCGCTGGCTATTGTTTGTGCACTGATTATGCCGGAGAACCTTTCCACAGCTGTGATGATATTCGGCGTTGCACTGATAATAATGTTTATTGGCAGGGTGCCTGTTAAGTTTCTCTTTGCATGGCTTGGGATGGCACTGGCAGCAATAATATTATTTGCCATGTTGCTTGACCTGGTAACAGATAATAACAGGGTGTCAGTATGGAAAAGCAGGATTGAGAATTTTGTATCCGGAGAAAATGACAGGGATGGCGATTACCAGTCCAACCAGGCCAAGATAGCCATAGCAACAGGAGGTCTTATTGGAAAGGCCCCCGGAAACAGTGTCCAGAGAAATATGTTACCCCAGTCTAATTCAGACTTTATTTTCGCGATAATAATAGAAGAATATGGCCTGCTTTTCGGTGCCCTGCCGGTACTGTTTATTTACCTTATACTGTTGTTCAGGGGGATAGCCATTGCACGTAAATGTGAGACCGGATTTCCGGCCTACCTGGTTCTGGGGCTTACGGTGATGCTGGTTACACAGGCCATGGTTAATATGTCGGTTGCAGTGGGACTGATACCTGTTACCGGTCAGACACTGCCGATGATAAGCTGGGGCCGGACATCAATGGTTGTTTCGAGCTTTTCACTGGGTGTTATCCTTGCTGTCAGCCGGGTGGTCAGGGCCAGGAGTGAAACAGTTGAACCGAATGGTAATGAAATGGAAGATCCCGGTGACGGGTTAATATATGAGACTGCAGATGAGTAAAAGAGTTATAATAAGCGGTGGAGGTACGGGAGGACATGTCTTCCCTGCCATATCTGTTGCCAATGCATTAAAAAGCATTGACAGTGATATTGCCGTTCATTTTGTGGGTGCACTGGGCAGGCTCGAGATGGAAAAAGTTCCGCAGGCCGGGTATGAAATAAGCGGGCTGCCTGTGGCAGGGTTTGAGCGTAAGCCAAGCCTTAAAAATATCACCGTCATTATTAAGCTGGTCAGAAGCCTCAGGATAGCCGGCAGGATAATATCTTCCTTTAAACCTGATGTTGTGGTTGGCGTGGGGGGATATGCCAGCGGTCCGCTGCTGTGGGTAGCAGGGAGAAGAGGGATACCAACGCTGATACAGGAACAGAACAGCTATGCCGGGCTTACAAACAAAATGCTGGCAAAGAGGGCAGACAGGATATGCGTGGCCTGGGAGGATATGGATAAATATTTCCCGGCAGACAAGATACTGCTTACCGGTAATCCCATAAGGAAAGACCTGGGTTCACCGGAGAAGAACAGGGCTGAGGCATTTGAATATTTCGGTCTTGATCACAGCCTGCCTGTTGCCCTTGTTCTGGGTGGCTCGGGTGGCAGCCGTACAATTAATGAAAGTATAACTGCAGGCCTGGATGAGTTTGAGCGTAAGAAGGTGCAGGTGATATGGCAGACTGGTAAATATTATTATGACAGCATGAAAGATATTTGCAGTAAACCGGCTTGCCCCCTTGTGCAGTTGCATAGCTTTATAGACCGTATGGACCTTGCCTTTGCGGCTGCTGACATAGTGGTTTCACGTGCCGGGGCCGGAACAATATCCGAACTGAGTGTTGTGGCTAAGCCCGTGATCCTTATACCATCACCCAATGTAGCTGACGATCATCAAACAAAGAATGCCATGGCGCTGGCAGGAAATAATGCAGCAATAATGATAAAGGACAGTGAATCGGTGGATAAGCTTGCTGCTGCCATAACAGAACTGGTGGAGGACCATGAAAAGAGAAGAAGCCTTTCAGCTAATATAGCTGACATGGCCTTGCCTGATGCGGATAAGGTGATAGCAGGAGAAATATTGAAACTGGCAAAATGAAGGATTTAAGTAAAATATCAAATGTATGGTTCATCGGAATAGGGGGCATAGGAATGAGTGCCCTGGCCAGGTATTTTGCCGCCGGCGGCTTTACTGTGGGAGGCTATGACAGAACAGGATCGCCGCTTACAGATGCCCTGGCCTCCGAGGGCATGGACCTGGTATTTAAGGATGATCCGGATGAAGTGCCGCGAAGATATTTTGATAAGGAGAGAAGCCTGATCATTTATACTCCTGCCATCCCGGGGAATAACAGTATACTTAATTATTTCCGCTCAGGTGGATATAAGATGCATAAAAGGTCTGAGATACTGGGTGTGATATCAAAGAATACACGGTCGATAGCGGTTGCGGGCACACATGGCAAAACATCTGTCTCCACTCTTGCGGCCCATCTTCTGAAACAATCGGAAACCGATTGTTCAGCCTTCCTGGGAGGTATATCTAAAAACTATAATACTAACCTGCTGACAGGCACCGGCGATATCACGGTGATGGAAGCCGATGAATTTGACAGGTCCTTCCTTCATCTATACCCTGAGATGGCCCTTATTACATCCCTCGATGCCGACCACCTGGATGTGTATGGCGATATTAAAAGCATGGTGGGGGCATACCAGGAGTTTGCCGGTAATATAAGAGACGGCGGGATAATAATTATAAATGAGAATATTGCCGGGAGACTGCGGATACCCGGCGGCATCAGGTCATATACCTATGGCTTCAGTGACAGCTCAGATTATTATCCGTCTGATATTACTGTGACTGATGGGGCTTATCGCTTCCATATCCATGGCCCGGAGGGTGTTATAAGGGATATCAGCCTGCTGATCCCAGGCAAAATGAATATTGAGAATGCAATGGGTGCCGTAGCCCTGGCACAGCTGGCCGGAGCATCAGATGATGATATCAGGAAGGCCCTGCTGTATTATAAAGGTGTGGCAAGGAGGTTTGATCTGCGTATAAGCAGTGACAGTATTATTTATATTGACGACTATGCGCATCATCCCGAAGAGCTGAATTATTGTATTGAGTCTGTCAGGGAATTTTACGGCAACAGGAAAATAACCGGGATATTTCAGCCCCATCTGTATACCCGGACCCGGGATCATGCCGCTGCTTTTGCCGCTGCCCTGGATAAGCTGGACAGGGCTGTGCTGCTTCCCGTATACCCGGCCCGGGAAGAGCCGATTGAAGGAGTTGAATCCGGGATGATATACGAAATGATGAAACTGGAACATAAACAGATGGCCGGAAAGCAAGAGGTGCCGGAGCTTCTTGAATCCATGGATATTGAAGTGCTTCTGACTATGGGTGCCGGGGATATAGACAGGCTTGCAGGGCCCATTGAAAAGATGCTTAAAGAGAGGATGTGATGCGAGTGATAAAAAAAATATGGTGGTTGCCACTGGTGGTTTATATGATTATAATGCCATCATTCATATCAGGCAGGGTATATGATCAGCCCTGCCGTGATATCAGGATAACCATTACCGATTCAGTAAAATATAAGTTTGTTACGCCGGGCAGCTTGCTTACCCTGGTGCAGGTTGGAGAGCCTGAACTGCTGGGCTCGCGGCTGAAGAACATTGATACTGAAAGAATAGAACAAATGCTGTCCTCTCTGCCTGAACTTGAATCGCTGGAAGTGTATCTGACTGCCGATGGTGCCATAAATATTGAGGCCGATCAGCGAGATCCTTTGATAAGGATTATCACGGCCTGGGGCAATAATTATTATATTGATAATTATGGCTTTGTGATACCCCACAGCAATGCGTACACTCCGCGTATGCTTGTTGTGTCAGGCAATATTGAGGTGCCGGATGAATGTATCCTGGGTGAGAGCATACTGGAACAGGACCAGGAT
>JBKHBA010000054.1:0-11472 GCA_046542595.1 Bacteroidales bacterium
TATCCGACAATTTGCTTTTCTTTCTTTTTTCCTGGGGAATCCTCTGTATTACCCTTTATAAACTAATCAGGGGATCAGATGAAGAGGGGGCGGCCGCAGCAAAAAAGACAATGATAATTGTGGGGGCCTCAGATACAATATTACTTCTGGGAGTGGCGATAGTCTATAAGGTGAGTGGTTCCTTCAGTATCAGTGGTGCAGGAATGCAAACCACCTCAGTACTTGAAGCTATTGCTTTCTTCTGTCTTCTTATAGGTGCCTTTACTAAAGCTGGTGCAGTTCCTTTCCATACCTGGGTGCCTGATTTTGCCAAAAAGGCTCCGGCTTCATCAACAGCACTGCTGCCGGCATCCATCGATAAATTGCTAGGTATATATTTTATGTTCAGGATTTGCACCGACCTTTTCACACTGAATGAATGGATCATCCTTGTTCTTGTGATAATTGGTGTGCTGACAATCATTATTGGTGTAATGATGGCCCTGGCTCAGCACAATATGAAACAACTACTCGGTTATCATGCCGTTTCCCAGGTTGGCTACATGGTCCTGGGACTTGGTCTGGGCACTCCCCTGGGGATAGCCGGCGGCCTGTTCCATATGGTTAACCATACCCTGTATAAATCGGGTCTTTTTCTTGTTGCCGGTAATGTGGAAAGCCGGTTCGGCACTGATGAAATAAAGAACCTGGGAGTGTCTCCCCGCTATATGCCTTTCACCTTTACGGCAGCTTTAATATTTGCCCTGTCAATATCGGGTATACCGCCACTCAATGGATTTGCTTCAAAATGGCTTATATACCAGGGTATTATTGATTTTGGCAACGGAGCTGGCATAGCCAGTAAGCTTTGGGTAGTCTGGCTGGGCCTTGCAGTGCTGGGTTCCGCACTCACACTGGCAAGTTTTATTAAGCTTCTTGCGGGTGTGTTTTTCAGGGATAAGCCCAAATCCCTGAAGGGTAACTATGAGGCAAAACCATGCATGACCGTCCCTGTTATAATACTGGCATTAATATGCCTGGTTACAGGTATACTGGCTACACCCTATATAATTCCCGGGATTATTATGCCACTGACCGGGGGCCTGGAGTATGACGGTAGCTGGCAATCGGGACTGGTGGCTGTCATGGTACTGGTGTCCATAGTTCTTGGTATACTTGTTTATCTCGCTGCCAGCTTAAAGAAATTACGTAGCGATGACAGCTTTACAGGCGGTGAGACTGTATTCAAAGCAACAGGTATAGATGTCCTGGATTTTTATAAGACGATTACCGGGGCTCCATTCTTTTCACCAATTTACAGGGCAGCTGAGAGGAAATGGTTTGATGTATATGATGTAGGTAAGGGTATTGTGCTGTATTTCAACAGGATATTCAGCACTGCTCATACCGGCATTCTTCCTTTCTATATTTCCTGGCTCATATCGGGACTGATCCTGCTGCTTTTAATTATGCTCATATAAGTACTTAACAATATGGAGACTACACTTATAGTAATATTAATATTGATGATTGCAGGTTCGATACATGCACTTCACGCTAAAGACCTGCTGTCTGCCATCGTGTCTTACGGTGTTGTAGGATACAGTCTTGTTATCGCTTTCCTGGTACTCAAGGCACCTGACCTGGCAATAGTGCAGATAGTGGTGGAGACGATAGCACTGGTTATTATGGTTTCGGTGCTGATAATAAGCACACGGGAAGACCTTGAAAAGAGTAACACCGTTATTATTAAAGGACAGTCATATATTAATATCAGAAACCTTGGATACATATTTTTTGCAGTGATTGCCGGATTGGTGCTGATATATTTCTTCAGCCAGGTAATTGGAGGACTTGGACCCCTGGGTATACATGAGACCCGTATGGCAAGCGAATACATCAACAAGGGTGTAGAAGGAGCCGGCAGCGTTAACCTTGTAACTGCTGTGCTTCTGGATTACAGGGCTTATGATACTCTTGGGGAGGCAACTATACTGTTTACAGCAGTAATGGGCGTCCTGGCGATACTCAGGATTAAAACACGAAAAACGTAGAGGCTATGAGAGGTATGACGATAATTGTAAAAAATGTAACAGCACTGCTGGCAGGCCTGGTTTTTCTTTATGGCTGCTATATCGTGCTTCACGGGCATCTTACGCCGGGAGGAGGGTTTGCCGGTGGCATAATAATAGCCGGCTCCTTCATACTTCTGGTGATTGCCAATGGCATTCAGTATTTCCGTCTTAACAGGGAAAAAGAAGAATCTTCACTTTTTGAAGGAGCAGGCATTTTTTGTTTTCTCCTTCTGGCTGCAGGGGGTCTGCTGCTTGCAACACCTGTCTTTTTTAAGAATATTCTTCCGGCGGGCATACCCGGCGAGCTTTTCAGTGCGGGTGCAATACCACTGTTTAACATCTTTATCGGGATTGAAGTGGCAGCAGCACTGCTGTCAATATTCCTTGCATTTGTAATATTTAAAACGGAGGATTGAGATGATTACCTATTTACTGTGTTTCGTGCTGTTTCTGGTTGGCCTTTACGGGGTGCTGACAAGAAAAAACCTCATTAAGATAATCATCGGGCTTTCCGTTATGGAATACAGCCTTTACCTGTTCCTGGCACTAATAGGATATATTGAAGGAGGGGCAGCCCCTGTAATTGATCCTTTGAAACCGGCAGTCATGGTTGTTGACCCCCTTCCCCAGGCATTCGTTTTAACGGCGATAGTGATAGGGCTGGCAACAACAGCTTTACTTCTGGCTATAGCTATCAGGCTTTACAGGAAATATAAAACATTCGATATTGATAAGATAAACACCTTAAAGGGTTAAGAGATGGATTCATTAATACCTCTATTTATAATAATACCGCTGGGAATCGCTTTTCTTATTCCCCTTACCTGGAAAATTATGCCCGGGATATGCAGGTTTTTACCATCAGCAGGAATGCTGGCCATGGTTATTATGGCTTTCCGCCTTCTCTTTTTTGTAGGGGACGGCACAGTAACATATATGGTTGGCGGATGGGAGCCTGTCAATAATATACCCATTGGGATTCACCTGGTGGCTGACGGGCTGAGCATCATGATGCTCCTGGTTGTGAACATCATAGGTATGATGGCAGGTCTGTTCTCAATACCCTATATCAACAAATATACAGGTGAGAATTATTATTACTCCCTGTTCTCTCTTATGGTGGCCGGCATGAACGGTGTGATTATGACCGGAGACCTGTTTAACATGTTTGTGTTCCTGGAAATATCGGTGATAGCATCATATGCCCTGGTGGCTTTTGGCAGCTCACGGGATGAGCTTGAAGCATCATTTAAATACCAGGTGCTGGGAGGAATAGCATCATTGCTTATACTTTTTTCACTGGCAATGACATACTGGTACACAGGAACGCTTAATATTATGGACGTGGCTACAGTGATAGGATCCGGTTCGGGAGAACCTGTAGTGCTGTTCATTCAATTATTTATGGTGGCAGGTTTCGGACTGAAGGCAGCCATGATCCCTTTCCATGCCTGGTTGCCTGATGCGCACTCATCGGCTCCATCTCCAATCTCTGCAATGCTGTCGGGGGTACTGATAAAGGCAATTGGCGTATATGCCCTGCTCCGCCTGTTCTTTTCCATGTTCCCGATAGTCATTGAAGTGAGTTATGTGATCACCGTAATAGGAGTTATATCGATGGTTATAGGTGTGCTGCTTGCCATAGGGCAGTGGGATATGAAGAGGTTGCTGGCATACCACAGTATAAGCCAGATGGGATACGTGATGACAGCTGCCGGCATTGCGATGTTGATTATTGCCAGGGGTGGTGATATGCAGGTGGCTGCACTGGCGCTTGCCGGCGGACTGTTCCATATGTTTAACCATGCAGCCTTTAAGGGCCTGCTCTTCCTTAATGCCGGGGCAGTGGAATATTCAACAGGAACACGTGACCTTAAAAAGCTTGGCGGGCTGTCCGGGCTGATGCCCATAACTTCCGCTACATCATTCGGGGCATCACTGTCTATCAGCGGCATACCTCCTTTTAACGGCTTCTTCAGCAAGTTAATTATTATTATAGCTGCCGTCCAGGGAAGATTCTACTTCATTGCCCTGCTGGCTGTTTTTGTCAGCATCATAACGCTGGCTTCCTTTATGAAGGTGCAGAGGTATGCATTCCTCGATAAAGCAAAAGCAGCACTGCCGGATGTAAAGGAGGTGCCCTTCCTGATGTATTTGCCAATGGTTATACTGGCATTACTGTGCCTGGCTATGAGCCTGATATTAGTACCCGGTATACGGGATACTTTCCTGTTAAATGGAGTAAACGCACTTTTATCTGTAATAAACTGAGCTATGAGAGTAATAAATGTTCTGATATATTACCTGATCTGTTTTGCCACATGGCTGTTGCTCACATATAATCTGTCATGGCAGAACCTCATTGCAGGTGCCGTAGTATCCTTACTTACCACTATGGTGTTCTCACGATATTTTACCTACAATATCATGAAAATCCTAAGCCCTGTACGCTGGTTCTGGATCATTGTTTATATTATCTATTTCACCTGGCAGTGTGTGAAAGCTAACTTTGATGTTGCCTACAGGGTGCTTCACCCTGCCATGCCTATAAAACCGGGTATTGTAAGGGTACGCCTTTCCCTGCAGGGATCAATGGCCAGGACAATACTGGCTAATTCGATAACCATGACCCCCGGTACCATATCGGTTGATATTATAGATGATACTCTGTATGTACACTGGATATATGTCCGTTCTGTTGACCACGACAGCTATGCATATTATATCTCAGGTAAATTTGAGCGAATACTTAAAATGATTTTTGAATAATGGAATGGATAGATTTTAGTTTCTGGTTTCTTATCGCCCTCACGGCTTTGTGCCTGCTGAGGGTTATACTGGGTCCGACGGTTGCCGACAGGGTTGTGGCCATTGACATTATGGGCATTATTGTCGTCGGCATTTGCGTAATACTGGCTATCAGGACCGGCAAATCCTTTATTATCGATATAGGTATTGCCTGGATAATTCTCAGTTTCATAGGAACCCTGACAATGGCAAAATACCTGGAAAGGAGGAAGTTAAATGAATGAATTGATCAGCAATATACTTATAGGCATTGGGCTGTCATTCAGCTTTTTCGGATGCCTTGGACTTATTCGCCTGCCTGATATTTATAACAGGCTGCAATCAGCAACAAAATGTGTTACCCTGGGTGCCTGTTGTATACTGTTAAGCCTGGTTATCAGGTTTGGCTTTACTGATATCGGCGTAAAAGGCCTGATTGCAATACCTGTTCTGTTTTTTACATCCACCTCCGGCGCCCATGCGCTCCTGAAAGGTTCACATATTTCAGGATTCAGGATGTGGGGCAAAAGTGTGACAGACCATTATGCCGAGGATGTTACGGATAAAGAAGATGTAAACACGGATCAAAAACCATAGGAGATGAAATATCCAAAATTGCGTGAGTTAAGAGAGGCAGTTATTTCACTGGTTACACCGGCCTATACCACATCCTTCCCTTCCAAGGAACATGTGCCCGAAGAGAAGTTTCGCGGCAAACCTGAAATTAGTGAAGACGGTTGCGTAGGATGTATGTCGTGCGCCAATGTTTGTCCGCCCTGTGCAATTACTGTTTCCGATGATGCAGAGACAGGTATCAGGACAATAGTAAGAGATTACGGCAGATGTATTTTTTGTGGTCAGTGTGAAGCTTTTTGTATTACCGGGGAAGGAGTAAAGCTCTCGAATAAGATATATGATATTGCCACCTTTGACAGGAGCAGCAGTGTGGAGACACAAACGCGTGAACTGCTTATGTGCAGTAATTGCGGAGATGTTATTACTACAAAGGAACATGTTCAATTCCTCTTCAGGAAACTGGGTACCAAAGGATATTCTTCCACACTGGCGCTGAATGTTTTTAACGAGACCTTTATACCGGATCCAAAATCAGTTGAGGTGGCTGTGCAGGATGAAGTCAAGAGAAAAGATATGTTTAATATAATTTGTCCTAACTGTCAGAGAAGCTTACAGGTTAAAATGCTACAATAAGTGAAGAAAGAACTTACCGGTATTCTTAACCGCAAAGGGTCTGATATCCTGTTTGTGGGGGTTGGTAATGTGCTGAGGAATGATGACGGTGCAGGAGTATATATAGTGTCGCAGATTGAGACTGAAGGCAGGTTTTCCAAACTTCTTGTTGAAGCCAGCATAGAGAATTATATCAGTAAGATCAATTCTCTTGATCCTGATATCCTGATTATTGCAGATTGTATCGATTTTAACCGTACACCCGGCTTCAGCGGACTGGTACCGGTTAGCCGGATAAGAGAGTTCAATGTCTCCAGTCATAATATATCACTACGCAGGGTGGCAGACCACCTTAAAATGGAAGTACATGTTATAGGTGTACAGCCGTCAGACCTGAGGGTAGGGGAGAACCTGACACCCCCGGTAAGGGAAGCCGCTGATAAAATAATTTTTATGCTGAACGAAATAATTAAATCAACAGGATAACAGATACCGCTTAATTTAATTTCAATGAGAACTTTCAGGATTGAAATAGAAGGCCTTGTTCAGGGAGTGGGATTCCGGCCCTTTGTATATAAGCTGGCATCTTCCATGAATCTTGAAGGATCAGTTGAAAATGTTAATACAGGGGTGAGGGTAATGATAAACACCCGGAACGGGTTACTTGAGGAATTTATTGAGAGAATACGGGCTGAAGCTCCCTTGCAGGCCCATATTGAATCTGTTAATGTAAGAGAAGCAGTGTTTACTGCCTGTAAAGGATTCACAATAAAGAAGAGTAACAACCTGTCAGAGAAGGTTACCCGCATCAGCCCTGACATAGCCGTCTGTGAGGATTGCCTTGCTGATATGAGACGGCAGGGGCACAGGATAAACTACCCGCTGATAAATTGTACCAATTGCGGACCACGCTTCTCAATTATAACAGGGCTTCCTTACGACAGGCCCAAAACCACCATGGCAGAATTTAAAATGTGTAAGCTCTGCCGGGATGAATATGAAAATGTTAACGACAGGCGCTTTCATGCCCAGCCGGTAGCGTGTAATGATTGTGGTCCGGGTTACAGTATGGTGACAGATAAATTTGAGGTGCAGGATATGCCGGAACTGCTGCATAAAGCTGCCGGAATAATAGACGGAGGAGGGACTGTTGCTGTAAAAGGAGTGGGTGGTTACCATATGCTGTGTGATGCAATGAACGGGGATGCTGTTGTTTCCCTGCGCAGGGCCAAGGGAAGAGACAGCAAACCATTTGCTGTGATGTGCCGGGATATAAGCTTTGTGCAAAAAATTGCAAGGGCTGAAGCCGAAGATATTCAGGCATTGCAATCGTGGCAGCGGCCGGTAATGATTTTACAGGGCAGAGGGATACTGGCATCTGCTATATCGGGCAAACTGGATACAGCTGGCGTAATACTCCCCTATATGCCCTTTCATTATCTTTTGTTTGAGAAGCTGAAAACCGGTGTGATTGTATTTACCAGTGCAAACATCTCAGATGAACCTGTAATAACAGATGATAATGAAGCCCTTGAGAAACTGGGTAAAAAGGTCGATGCCATAGTTAAATATAATCGTAATATAGCTAACAGGTCTGACGATTCAGTGGGCCGTCTGATTGCAGGAAAAGTAAGGTTGACAAGGCGCTCAAGAGCTTATACGCCTACGCCGGTATCAGTGGATTTTAATGCTGAAGGTGTTTTTGGCGCAGGAGCAGAATTAAGCAATTGCTTTGCTATAGGTAAAGACAGGGATATTATCCTCAGCCAGCATATTGGCGATCTGAAGAATGCAGAAAGTCTGGAATTCTACAAACAATCCTATTCACGCTTTGAAGGGATCTTCCGCTTTGTACCCCGTCTTATAGCCTGCGATATGCATCCTGACTATCATTCATCAGTATTTGCTGAGCGGATGGCCTTAAAGGAAAATATTCCTTTGACAAGGGTTCAGCATCATCATGCCCATATTGCTTCATGCATGTGTGAAAACAGATTGAACAGGAAAGTGATAGGTGTGGCACTGGATGGTGTGGGACTTGGTGACGACATGAGAATATGGGGAGGAGAGTTTATGATTGCCGACCTGTGTGGCTATAAACGGGTAATGCACTTTGAATATGTGCCAATAGCCGGAGGAGATACTGTTTCATATGAGCCGTGGAGGTCAGGCCTTTCCTATATGATGCAATATACCGGGCAGGAAAGTATAACAGAGAAGCTACTCCTTGCAAAATTAACCGGATTTGGGAAAGCTGTATTCTATACAGATCTAGTGAGGAAGGAAATAAATACCGCGTTTTATTCAAGTGCAGGCAGGCTGTTTGATGCAGTTGCTGCGATAACAGGATTGTGCTGCAATGCAGATTATCACGCCGAAGCACCAATGCTGCTTGAGTCGGTGGCAGATACTGGTATTGAAGGGTGCTATGGCTATGAGCTGAACGGGGAAGTGCTATCATTCGGCACAGCCATACGGGAGATTGTCTGCGATGTAGAAAAAGGGATAAGCAAAGGAGAGATATCAGCAAAATTTCATAACTGTGTTGCCGGTGCCGTGCTTGATGGTATAAAAAGTGCCCATGAAAATTCGGGGATCAGAGACATTGTGCTTTCAGGTGGCACTTTCCAGAACAGGTATCTTACAGAGAAGATAATAAGCAAGCTGGAAGCAGGGAATTTTAATGTTTATTATAATCAAAACGTGCCGGCCGGTGATGGCGGACTTGCCCTCGGGCAGTCAGCCATTGCAGCAGCCAGGAGGGATGCCGGACTGATCTGAGTTAGATTATGCATGAACTTACAATAGCCGGGAATATTATTGATATTGTTAGCTCTGAAGCAGCTAAGGCCGGCAGCAGTATGGTTAAGGAGGTTAATCTTGAAATAGGATTACTTGCCGGTATCGAATATGAATCCCTGGATTTTGCCCTTGAGGCACTGAAGAAGGGAACAGTAGTGGATTCAGCCAGTTTTATTATTGAAAAACCGGGTGGTGTGTGCAAATGCAATAATTGCGGGTACGGGTTTACAATAGAGAGTTTTCTGGGTTCATGCAGCGCTTGCGGATCGCAGGACCTGCAGATTATAAAAGGAAGTGAGTTAAGAGTAAAATCAATAACAATATAAAAGAAAAACTATGTGCAATACTTGCGGCTGTGGTGATCTTACAGGTGCAGATCATCACCATCAAAAAGAACATGATCATGAACATCCTCATAATCATAACCATGATCATAAGAATGCCGGGGAGACTGAAGTGTCTGTCGGCCGGGATATACTGGATATCAATAACGAAATAGCTGAGCAAAACAGGCAGTTTTTCGAGGCCAGGAATATCTTTTCAGTCAACATTATGAGCTCGCCAGGTTCCGGTAAAACCACTTTGCTGGAAAAGACACTTACTGATCTGAAAGATAAAGCAGGCTTTTATGTTATAGAAGGGGATCAGCAGACCAGCATGGATGCAGACAGGATAAGGGCGGTTGATGTACCTGTACTACAGGTTAATACAGGCAGCGGCTGTCATCTTGATGCCAGCATGGTTATGCGGGCAGTCAGGGAATTTGATCCCTTGCCCGGATCCCTTGTGCTAATTGAGAATGTGGGCAACCTGATATGCCCGTCCCTGTTTGACCTGGGAGAGAGAGCCAGGATTGTGTTAATGAGTACCACGGAGGGAGAAGATAAGCCGCTTAAGTATCCTGATATGTTCAGGAATGCTGAGCTGTGCATAATCAATAACACAGACCTGCTCAATTATGTTTCTTTTAATATGGAGAAAGCGATTGAGAACGGGCTTAAGGTAAATGGCCGGCTCCAGTTCCTTGAAGTATCGGCTCTTACAGGAGAAGGGATGGAAGGCTGGTATAGATGGCTTCTAGCAAATACGGGGTAACTGCTCGCCTGTTATCATATCCACAATACGGCTTGATCCTACAAGGGTTTTCATCTTAACTTTTGGTTCCCCACCGCTTACCCTGCCGATAACAGAAGCCTTCCGGCCAAGAGGATGGCTCCTGACAGCCTTAAGGACACTGTCAGCATGATTGTCCGGGAGAAACACCAGCAGTTTGCCTTCATTTGCCAGGTAAAGGGGATCCATACCCATAATCTCGCATGCTCCTTTTACCTGTTCGGTGATAGGCAGGGCGGCCTCATCGATAGTAATCCCTTTGCCCGAGGCAAAACTTATCTCGTTCAGTGCGCTGGCTACACCTCCCCTTGTCGGGTCACGAAGGACATGTATATCTTCCGTTACCGAAAAGATTAAATCGGCTATCCCGTTCATTGGTGCAGAGTCGCTGCAGACGGGCGATTCAAAACTCAGCCCTTCACGTGTTGAGAGTATAGATATGCCATGATCGGCTATGGTGCCGGTAATTATTATTGCATCACCTTCAGTGCAGCGGTAAGGGGATATGGACCTGTTACCTGTCAGTGAGCCTATACCGGCGGTATTGATGAATATCTTATCAGCTTTCCCTTTTTCAACCACCTTGGTATCCCCTGTTACAATTCTGACACCTGCTCTTCCTGCTGCCTCTGCCATTGATGAGATAACACGTACCAGTTCGCTGATAAGCAGTCCTTCTTCGAGGATGAGTGAGAGGGACAGGTATAAAGGAGTTGCACCGCAGCTGACAAGGTCGTTCACTGTTCCGTTCACAGCCAGGTGACCGATATCCCCTCCGGGGAAGAATAAGGGGGAAACTACAAAAGAGTCGCTTGTAAAAGCAAGCCTCCCCGGGATGTCGAGTATGGCCCCGTCATGTGATGAATCAATATATGTATCTCCCAGTTCCCTGATAATAATCTCGTGAATAAGCTTATCCGAAAGCTTACCCCCGCTTCCGTGAGCCAGAACAATCTTATCGTATTTGTTATATGGTGCAGGGCAGTTTACTTGCATAATCAAAGGTTTGAACTGTATTTATAATATGCTGCACAGGCACCTTCAGATGAAACCATGGGTGCCCCGAGAGGATGTTCGGGGCTGCATGCTTCTGAAAAAGCCGGGCAGTCAGACGGGCGCGATTTACCACTCAGCACAGCTCCTGCAATGCATACTCCCGGCTTATCCACTGCTGTTTCCCCCAGGTCAAATTTTTTCTCTGCATCAAAAGCCGAGTACTGTTCCCTTATAGCCAGACCGCTGCCGGGTATTAATCCAATGCCCCTCCACTGCATATCACATACACTGAATACTTCATGCATGGTTTTTAATGCATAAGGGTTACCCTCCTTTTTTACCGAACGTTTGTAGCAATTGCTTACTTCAATATTGCCATTTTCAAGCATGCTGACGGTAGCAAGTAAACCTTTCAATATATCAACAGGTTCAAACCCTGTGACAGCAACCGGAACCCTGTATTCAGCGGAAAGCCTTATATAGTCTTTATAACCCGTTACAGCGCATACATGTCCGGGTGCCAGCAGCCCGT
>JBKHBA010000055.1:0-11440 GCA_046542595.1 Bacteroidales bacterium
TATTCGCTCAGTATGGAGATACTGAGAACCAGCCGCAAAGGCTCGTATTCGTCCACTACCATACCAGGATGTAATACACGTAAATATCATGGTTTGCTGGTATCACCTGTTGACAGTATGGGAGGCGGGAAGTATGTTCTGCTGTCATCACTTGATGTATCTGTTGTTGAGGGCGATGAGGTCCTTAACCTGGGTATTCATAAATTTGACGGTGATCATTACAGTCCGAAAGGTCATAAATACCTGAAGGACTTCAATACAGAGCTTATACCTTCCCTGTCTTATTCTGTAGGTACAGTAAAGCTTAAGCAGGAAAGGATACTGTCTGACAATTCTGACCAGATCATGATACGTTACACGGTTGAGGAGGCTCATAAGCCGGTGACCCTGCAGTTCAGACCCCTGCTGGCCTTCAGGAATATACATGAGCTGACCATGTCCAACCTGGCTGTTAATACCAGGATCCGTTATATAGATAATGGGATAAAAATGAAATTGTATGAAGGCTTTCCATACCTCAGTATGCAGTTCTCAGCAAGTCCGGAGTTTGTTAAGGTACCGGACTGGATATATGGTATTGAGTATATTGAGGAGCAACGGAGGGGATATGATTATAAGGAAGACCTGTTTATGCCAGGGTATTTTGAGCTGGTGATGAAGAAAGGGGACAGTACTGTCTTTTCTGCATCCACTGAAGAAGTTAAGCCGGCTGGACTTAAAACAAGTTTCACCAATGTACTGAAGACAAGGGTGCCGCGTGACAGCTTCCGTAACTGTCTTCTCAATGCTGCCGGACAGTTTATTATAAGAAGAAATAACCAGACCGACATTATTGCAGGCTATCCCTGGTTTGGATCATGGGGCAGGGATACCTTTATCTCTTTGCCCGGGCTTACGCTGAGCAGGGGAGACCTGAAAACATGCCGCGAGGTGCTTGATACGCAGACAGGCCGGATGAAAAACGGACTTTTCCCGAATATGGGCGAAGCAGGTAATTATGCCTTTAACTCGGTTGATGCCCCGCTATGGTTTATCTGGTCCGTACAGCAGTATATCCTTGCCGGAGGCAGTGACGGATGGAGCAGGTATGGCAGGGTGGTCCGCCAGGTTATTGAGGCTTATATAAAAGGTACATCATATAATATAGGCATGCATGATAACGGACTTATCTATGCCGGGGAGGAAGGAAAGGCGCTGACATGGATGGATGCTGTAAGCACGGAGGGACCCGTAACGCCACGTACTGGTTATAACGTGGAGGTTAATGCCCTGTGGTATAATGCACTCTGTTTTGCCGATGAGTATCGGGATGGGCAGAATAAGGATTTTACCCGCCAGACTGAGGGTCTGTGCGGGAAAGTGAAGGACAGCTTCCTTGATTATTTCTGGGATGGGGAGCGTGGATACATGGCCGATTATGTTGACGCTGATGGCAGAAGGAATATGCTTGTAAGGCCCAATATGCTCATAGCAGTTTCATTGCCGTATATCATTCCCGATAATTCTATGATAAAGGCGGTTCTTGATATTGCAGATAATGAGCTGCTTACAGTTCGTGGATTGCGGACTCTTTCACCACGAAATCCTGGTTATAAGGGTGTTTACCAAGGCAACCAGGAAGAGAGAGATGCCGCCTACCACCAGGGGACAGTTTGGCCATGGCTTATCGGTCCGTATGCAGAAGCATCCCTTCGCCTGTATGGGGAAAGGGCCGTTAAAAGAATCAGTGAGTTGATAAGAGGCTTTGAAGAGGTGATGGATGAGCATGGCATAAGCACAATATCTGAAGTGTACGATGGCGACCCGCCTCATTTGGCCGGGGGCGCTATATCACAGGCATGGAGTGTGGCTGAGATATTAAGGGTGATGGACCTGAATGACCAGGTAATAGTTAAAGCGGGAGGCTGATTGTCAGGGTGATAGTTAATTATAAGAGGGAGAGTTCATTATCGGAAAGGGAAAGATTGATTATAAGAGGTAAAGTTTATTGTAAGAGGAAAAAACTAACAGTAACAAAACAGACAAGGAAGAACCCGGGGCGGTTATTATGAAGAATATAAAAAATTAGGAAGATGAAGGTATTAATGTTTGGATGGGAGTTTCCTCCTTATATAAGCGGCGGCCTGGGTACGGCCAGCTTCGGGCTTACCAGGGGTATGACCTCGATACCCGATATGGATGTGCTGTTTGTTGTGCCCAAAGCTTACGGTGATGAAGACCCGTCCGGCATTGAGCTTCTGGGGGCCAATAATGTAAAAGTGGCCTATAAGAAAATATTTTATAAAGGGGAGTCGAAAACATTTGACAAGATAGAGGTAGAGTCGCAGATAGTACCCTATACCGATCCTGAGGATTTCTGGAGGCTGACAAGGAAGAAGAAAAAATCTGGAAGGCGTTTTGTTGAGACCAATGATAATGGGATGCTTGATTTTAGCGGCAGCTATGGTAAAGACCTGATGCAGGAGATAGATAAATATGCAATTGTGGCGTCCGTGATTGCCACCGAAAATGATTTTGACATTATACATGCTCACGACTGGCTGGCCTATCCGGCAGGAATAGCCGCAAAGCAGGTATCGGGTAAGCCCCTTGTCATACATGTACATGCAACGGATTTTGACCGCAGCGGGGGTAATGTCAATCCCCTTGTCTATAATATCGAAAAAACCGGGATGGATGCTGCCGACAGGATAATAACGGTGAGTAACCTTACCAGGGAGACGGTGATCAATAAGTATCATATTGATCCTGCAAAGGTGACAACTGTATATAATGCCGTGGAGCCGGTGGGAGGTGTATATGATCAGTATGATCCCCGGGGTATAAAGGATAAGGTGGTTACCTTCCTGGGACGCATAACACTGCAGAAAGGGCCTGAATATTTTATTGAGGCAGCCCACAGGGTGCTGCAGGTGATGGGTAATGTGAGGTTTGTGATGGCAGGCAGTGGAGATATGATGGAAAAGATGATAAGAAGGGCTGCTGCACTAAATATAACCGACAGGTTCCATTTTACCGGATTCCTGCGGGGCATGGATGTGTACTGGATGCTAAGGCTGAGTGATTTATATGTTATGCCCTCGATATCCGAACCTTTCGGTATATCACCGCTGGAAGCAATGCAGTCTAATGTGCCGGTTATTATAAGTAAACAGTCCGGTGTTGCCGAAATTTTAACCCATGCCGTTAAGATTGATTTCTGGGATATAGATGCGATGGCAGATGCCATACATGGCATACTGTCCTATCCGGCCCTCTCGAAAATGTTTATAGAGAAAGGCAGGAAGGAAGTGGAGAACCTTAAGTGGGAGAACTCCGCCATGAATGTCAGGAATATATACCTGGATGCATTGAATTAAAATTATACTGGTGAAAGCTTAAGGGCAGACCGGGAAGAAGAAATGCTTATATTATAAATAAAGTGACAGTAGCCTGCCGAAGCTATCTCCGTGAATGAAGTGAATAAAATATAAAACCTATGAAAGCTGTTTGTCTGTTTTTTGAATTACATCAACCCCTGAGGCTCAAGAGGTATCGTTTTTTTGATATAGGTAATGATCATTATTATTATGATGATTATACCAATGAAACAATTTTGAGGGAGGTATCGGAGAAATGTTATCTGCCCGCAAACAAATTATTGCTCAAACTTATCAGGAAGCATGGAAAAGACTTCAGGTTCTCTTTTTCCCTTACGGGGGTGCTGATTGATCAGCTGGAGACATATGTGCCGGAGGTGCTTGATTCTTTCAGGGACCTGGCTGCAACCGGGCAGGTGGAATTCCTGGCAGAGACATACTCGCATTCCCTGGCCTGCATGGTTAACAGGGAAGAGTTTACAGGGCAGGTAAACAGGCACAGGGAAAAGATTAAGCATCATTTTGGCCTGGAACCTGTTTCATTCAGAAATACCGAGATGGTCTATTCAGATGAGATAGGCAGCTGGGTGGCTGATATGGGCTTTAAAGCCATGCTTACAGAAGGAGCCAGGCATATCCTGGGATGGAGAAGCCCTGATTTTCTTTACTGCAATATTATCAGACCCAAACTGAAGGTGCTGCTCAGGAACTTCAGCCTTAGTGATGATATAGCGTTCAGGTTTGGTAACCGGGACTGGAATGAATGGCCGCTGACGGCCGACAAGTATGCCGGGTGGATTAACAAAAGGGGTGATGATGCTGAACTGATTAACCTGTTTATTGACTATGAGACCTTCGGAGAGCATCAAAAGGCGGACACAGGAATATTTGAGTTTCTTGAAGCACTCCCGGCTGCGGTGCTGAAGAAAACAGGGTATTCGTTTGTGACACCTGCCATAGCAGCAAAGGAATTTCAGCCTGTGTCAGCTCTTAAGGTACCAAATCCTGTATCCTGGGCTGATGAGGAAAGGGACCTCACGGCATGGCTGGGCAACGAGCTCCAGGATGCCGCATTCGATAAACTGTACTCCTTAAAGGAAAGAGTTTACAGCTGTAATGATGAAGGTATTTTAAGCGACTGGAAATATCTGCAGGTCAGTGACCACTTCTACTATATGTGTACAAAATTCTTTTCCGACGGTGCGGTGCATACCTATTTTAATCCATATGAATCGCCTTATGATGCCTTTATGAACTATATGAATGTACTGAGCGATTTTGAGCTAAGGCTTGATGGATTATGTGCCGGTGGTAACGGGAACCGCGAGATAATAAACCTGATGAAAAAGATAGAGCAGCAGGATGAGGAGCTGGCCAGACGTATGACCGAGATACGTGAGCTGCGATCAAAAATAAAGTCTATGACTGTATCATCCACATCGAAACCAAAATCTTTTGCCAAACCTGAGACTATAACAAAAAAGGGGTCTGCGGGCGGAACAAAACCTCCGGTAAAAAAGGGTTCTGCGAGCGGAACAAAACCTCCGGCCAGAAAAAAGTCTGAAAGCAAGCCAGGCACTAAGCAAAAAACAGGTGGAGGGAAGAGTAAAACAAATACATCAAGATCAAAAAAGAAATAAGAGAGATGAAAGAAGAAAAAATAATGGACCTGCTGTTTGAAACCAGCTGGGAGATTTGTAATAAGGTTGGTGGCATACATACCGTGATATCAACCAAGGCGCTCAACCTTGTTAATAAGCTGGGTGATAATTATATTTTGATTGGACCAGACGTGTGGAGGGGTGAATCTGAAAACCCTGAGTTCGAGGAGGATGACAGCCTGTTTGCGGATTGGAAAGCCAGGGCGGCCGGTGAAGGGCTGAGGGTTCGTACCGGCAGGTGGAATATATCAGGAAAGCCCATTGTCATACTTGTTGATTTCACCCCTTATTTTAATGAGAAAAATGAAATATTCGCCAGGCTCTGGGAGCTGTACAGGCTGGACAGCCTGTCAGGTGAGTGGGACTATGTTGAGCCGGCCCTCTTTGGCTATGCCGCCGGTAAAGTGGTGGAGAGCTTTACAGGCTTTTACCATGAATACCAGGATATCATAGCCCAGTTCCATGAGTGGATGACAGGGGCTGGTGTGCTGTATCTCAAAGAGGAGGCCCCCTGGGTAAGCACCGCTTTCACTTCACATGCAACAGTGCTGGGCCGGACAATAGCAGGCAATAACAGGCCACTGTACAGTAGGATGAATGAATATAACCCGCAGCAGGTGGCGCGCGAGTTCAATGTTGTTGCCAAAAGGTCGCTTGAAAAGACTGCAGCACATATGGCTGATGTGTTTACCACCGTGAGCGAGATAACATCCAGGGAATGTTCTGCATTCCTGGAAAAGGATGTTGATATTATTACCCCAAATGGCTTTGAAGATATCTTTGTGCCTGATAAAGAAGTATTTGAGATTAGACGCAGGGAGGCAAGGGAAAAGCTGTTATCTGTGGCTTCTGTTGTAACAGGCAGGGAACTGGCGGATGATTCCCTGCTGGTTGTTACCTCGGGAAGGTATGAGTACCATAATAAAGGGATAGATCTGTTTATTAATGCACTGGCCCGCGCAGACAGTGACCCTGACGGCAACAGGAATATTGTTGCTTTCATTATGGTGCCGGCATATCATAAAGGTCCGCGTAAGGACCTGGCTGATTATCTTAATGGTGTTTCAGATAATATGCCCTCGGGAGATAATATATTAACACACGGGCTGCATAATCGCGAAAACGACCCGGTGATTAATGCCCTTGAAAGCAATAAACTTAATAACAGCAGCACTAACAGGGTGATAACGGTCTTTGTGCCTTCCTATCTCAATGGTTATGACGGCATCTTTAATAAATCATATTATGAACTGCTGATAGGCTTTGACCTTACCTTGTTTCCTTCCTATTATGAGCCATGGGGCTATACACCACTGGAGAGCCTTATGTTCTCAATACCAACAGTAACAACCACTCTGGCTGGCTTTGGCCTGTGGGTACAAAACCATTATCCCGATCATGGTAATGGTATCTGCCTTGTGGAAAGGGATGATACCAACCATGAAGAGGCAACAGGGGTAATAAGCTCTTACCTGCTTAAGTTCTGCGGGCTTACCGGGGATGAGGTGAAAAAGGCCCGTGAAGAAGCTTATGATGTATCAAGGATAGCTAACTGGGACAGCCTGGTGGAATATTATTATAAGGCTTACAGTATAGCCCTTGATAAATCGAAAGTCAGGAGGGATGAGCCAAGGGAACTGTCTGAGATCTTGTTGCGACGGGATATCATTGCCCGCAAACCTCATGAGATTCCTGTCTGGAAAGATATACATATTCAATCCGATGTGCCTGAGCGGCTGCTTATACTGAAAGAGCTGGCCTGCAACCTGTGGTGGTCATGGAATGAAGAAGCCCGTGATATATTCAGGCGTATTGATCCTTCATTATGGGAACAGACCCATCATAATCCATGCAAACTGATAGAGCGGGTTGATTATAAAAGGCTGAAGGTGTTGTCAGAAGACGATGAGTTCCTTGCTGATCTTGATAATCTATACTCTGAGTTCAGGTCTTATATGAACAGGCCTGACCGGGATGAGTCGCCGCTAATAGCCTATTTTAGCATGGAATTTGGTGTTCATCACTGCCTGAAGACATATTCGGGCGGACTCGGAATACTTGCCGGTGATTATCTTAAAGAAGCAAGCGATTCAAACTATAACATGGTGGCTGTAGGCCTCCTCTACCGGTTTGGCTATTTCCGCCAGCAGATAGGTCCGCACGGTGAACAGACAGAAGTATATGAAGCAGAAGATTTCTCACAGCTGCCCCTCCATCCGGTGAAAGATAAAGAGGGAAGACAGGTAATAATATCCATGGTGTGGCCCGGACGTAATGTTAAGGCCAGGATATGGGAAGCCAGGATAGGGAAGGTGAGATTATTCCTCCTCGATACGGATTTTGACGGTAACAGTGATGAGGACAGGGGTGTAACACATCATCTCTATGGAGGAGATAATGAGAACAGATTGAAACAGGAGCTTCTGCTGGGTATAGGTGGCATAAGGGCTCTGAGGGCCATGGGGATAAAAACAGATATCTACCACAGCAATGAAGGACATTCAGCCTTTATAGGCCTGGAGAGACTCAGGTACCTCATGGAAAAACGCCACCTTGCCTTTGATGAAGCTATGGAAGCAATCAGGGGCTCAACACTTTTTACCACACATACCCCTGTGCCGGCCGGCCATGATTCATTTGATGAGGACCTGCTGAGGAAATACATCCCTCATTACCCGGAAAGACTTAAGATAACATGGGAGCATCTGATGAGCCTGGGAAGGGCATTTAGTGACAGCTCGGGCAAGTTCAATATGAGCTTCCTGGCAGCCCGTATGTCGCAGGAGGTGAATGGTGTAAGCAAGCTGCACGGGGAGGTGAGCCGTAAAATGCTGAACAAGCTGTGGCCTGGCTACCTGGCGGAAGAGCTGTTTATAGGCCATGTTACCAATGGTGTACATTATCCTACCTGGCTCAGCCGTACATGGAAAGAGCGTTATAGAGAGATAACCGGTAAAAAGCATTTTGACCAGGCTGACAGATCCGAATGGGAAAAGATATACGAGGTATCAGATAAGGATATCTTTGAAATAAAGATGGCACTGAAGCAAAATCTTTTCGAATGGATACGTAAGAGGATGCAGACGGAAGGCATGAATAAGAGGGTGAGCTCAAGGAGACTGATTAATATCAGCAACCACCTTGACCCGCAGGCGCTGACCATTGGTTTTGCACGCAGGTTTGCCACATATAAGAGGGCAACACTGTTGTTCAGGGACCTGGAACGGCTTGACAGGCTGGTTAACAATCCTGACAGGCCTGTGCAGTTTATCTTTGCAGGCAAGGCACATCCGAATGACAGCGGGGGACAGGAACTTATATCACGTATCATTGAAGTATCACATAGGCCCGAGTTTGAAGGCAGGATCATCTTCCTTGAGAATTATGATATGGAGATGTCAGGGCAGCTGGTAAGCGGGGTGGATATATGGCTTAATACACCCACCAGGCCATTGGAGGCCTCGGGCACCAGCGGAGAGAAGGCAGTGATGAATGGCACCATACATTTTTCGGTGCTTGATGGTTGGTGGGTAGAGGGTTACAGGGCCTATGCCGGCTTTGCCCTTCCCCTGAAGCGAAGCTTTGCCAGCCAGGATATGCAGGATGAGGTGGATGCTGAAACAATTTATAATATGCTGGAGAACGAGATAATACCCGCTTATTTCGACAGGAATGAAGAGGGTATTCCCCCGGAGTGGGTGAGCTATATTAAAAATTCCATGGTGCAGGTAGCACCACAGTTTACTTCCAGGAGGATGATAGATGACTATTATGATAAATATTATAACAGGCTGTGGGAGAGGTCGAAGAAACTGAAGGCCGATAATTATGCCGGTGCCATAGCCCTTACGGCATGGAAGAACCGGATGGCTGCGGAATGGGATAAGCTGGAGGTTTTATCTTATAGCCTGGAAAAGCCAAAAGAGAATGTTTACCTGGCAGGAGTTAGCTATAAGGGTGAGGTGATACTGAATATAAATGGTATACCGCCCGGGAATGTTGGCGTTGAGTTTGTTATTACCCGTAAGACACAGAGCGGTGATTATGAGTTTGTCGATAACTATGAGCTGGAGTATATAAGCTCAAAGAAGGGGCGGTCTCTTTATCGCCTTGAGATGATACCCGAAAAGGCAGGTACCTTTTTCTATGGCCTCAGGCTGTTTCCCCGGAGCGAAGAGTTGCCTCACCGCCAGGATTTCTACCTTATCAGGTGGATTGACTGATGCGCCTGGCAGGCAGCATCTCCAGTATGATGCCTGTGCGGGCGGGCAGGTAAAGACTGATTTTTACGGGTGCGCTTAGTTTCTCCCCGGCCACCCTTGAGGATATATAAACCATATCCCTGTTAATACGGTCATATCCCCCAAAATCGCTGTGGTCGGTGTCAAGAACTATTTTATATCTGCCTGCTACCGGCAGCCTGTAAGCGGTAAATGACCGGTTGGGATGAAAATTAAAAACCACCAGGTACCTGCCCCTTCTGAAGGCAAGTATATTGTCGCTGTTATGGCTGTATATTTTTTCTGTCATTTCAACTGACAGCATACTGCTGTTCCTTATGAACCGGATCATATGCCTGTCAAACTCATCCAGGTACCGGTATTTAAGGTCTTCCCTGTCTGCCAGGCTCCACTGCCTCCTGGCATATTTATAACTCCAGTTATTCCCTTCCCTTGGGAAATCTATCCATTCAGGATGGCCGAATTCATTGCCCATAAAATTGAGGTAGGCGCCGCTGGCAGTGCATATGGTGATAAGCCTTATCATCTTGTGCAGGGCTATGGCCCTGTCTATCATTATATTCTGGGTGCCCCTGGACATAGCTGTATACATATGTGCATCGGCAAGCCTGAATATCAGTGTTTTATCTCCTACCAGTGCCTGGTCATGCGATTCGCAGTAAGAAACGGTTTTTTCTTCCGGCCTTCGACTGGTAAGCTCATGGAACAGTTCATCCATATTCCAGTTCTCATCTTCCTTCTCCTTAATGATCTTTATCCAGTAATCAGGTATACCCATGGCCAGTCTCAGGTCGAAACCCGTACCGCCCGATTCAATATCAGAGGCTATGCCCGGCATACCGCTCATCTCTTCGGCAATGCTGATGGCGTCCGGCTTAATGCTGTGAACCAGCTTGTTGGCCAGCTTAAGGTAGATTAGTGCATCGATATCCTGTCCGCCGTCATAATACATATCGTAGGAAGTGAAGTTTCTTTCCAGCCCGTGGTCATAATATATCATGCTGGTAGTGCCGTCAAACCTGAAACCGTCAATTTTGTATTCCTCCATCCAGTACCGTATATTGGATAAAAGGAAATGTATTACATGATCTTTTCCATAGTCAAAGCACAGTGAGTTCCAGGCTGTATGCAGCCTCCTTTCTCCGGTATGGAAATACTGCCCGGGATCACCGTCAAACAGACCCAGGCCTTCATTTATATTGCTGACTGAATGTGAATGCACCAGGTCAATGATAACAGCCAGTCCCATTCCATGAGCCTCATCAACCAGTGCCCTCAGGTCATCCGGGCTCCCAAACCTTGACGATACGGCAAAAAAGTTAGATACATGGTATCCGAAAGAGCCGTAATAAGGGTGCTCCTGTACGGCCATCAGCTGTATTGTATTATAGCCTCCTGTGGCTATGCGTGGCAGTACATTTTCCCTGAACTCATTGAATGTGGCAATCTTCCCTTCCTCCGAGGACATACCTGTATGGCATTCGTAGATCAGAGGAGAGCGACTGCCCGGTGAGAATGAGGGATGCTTCCATTTATATTCACTGTCGGGTTGCCAGTGCCTGCAGGAGAATATTGTTGTCTTTTCGTCCTGTTCAAGCGTCCTGGCGTAAGAGGGTATTCTCTCACCCCGTCCGCCCTGCCAGTGTACGGATAGTTTGTAGAGGTCGCCGTGACTGATGGCACCGGCAGGTAATAACAGCTCCCAGTCGCCTTCACTGTTAATCCTGGTCATGGCATATTCCTGTTTCTCTTCCCAGTTATTGAAGCTCCCGGTAAGGTATATGGCGGTGGCATTAGGTGCCCATTCCCTGAAAACCAGGGAGTCGCCGGCGGTTTGCATACCGTAATAATGATGGCCCGAGGCAAAAGAAACAAGATCATTTTTTGCGGTAAGCTGAGCAAGCTTTTTTTCGTATGCCCTCTGCCTGTCTTTCAGTATATCCCGGTAAGGCTCCAGCCATGGGTCACGAAGAAAGTATTGGCCTTTGTTCATTTTTGATAAATTGTTAATATACAGCAATATATGCCAGGAGTAAATCTTTCCCGGGAAGCTTAAAGATAAGAATTTCCCTGCAGATAAGCTTATTTAGTTTCAGGTTATCCCTGCCTTTATTATTTTTGCAAGGGCAAAAAAGATCTTCTTGGAAACATTTTTCGGACATAGCGGTTTTAAGTCGGC